>CAZQDO010000051.1:0-13078 GCA_964592085.1 uncultured Anaerolineae bacterium
CGACCTCGCCGTGGCGAACTGCGGCGCCCACAAAGTGAGCGTGCTGCTGAACAAGGGCGACGGCACCTTCGCCGACAAGGTTGACTACGGCGCGGGCTTCTATCCCTGGTCCGTGGCGGTGGGCGACTTCAATGGCGATGGCAAGCACGACCTCGCCGTGGCGAACTCAGGCAGTGCCAACGTGAGCGTGCTGCTGAACAACGGCGACGGCACCTTCGCCCTCAAGGAGGACTATCCCGCGGGCCTTATGCCCAGCTCCGTGGCGGTGGGCGACTTCAACGTTGATGGCCAGCCCGACCTCGCCGTGGCGAACTGCAGCGATGACAACGTGAGCGTGCTGCTGAACACCACCGTTTTCGACCCCTACGGGGCCTTCGCCCCCAAGGTGGACTATTGCACGGGCAAGTGGCCCTACTCCGTGGAGGTGGGTGACTTCAATGGCGATGGCAAGCTCGACCTCGCCACGGCGAACAACGGCAGTGACTACATGAGCGTGCTGCTGAACAACGGCGATGGCACCTTCGCTCCCAAGGCGGACTACCCCATGGGTTGGTGGTCCAGCTTTGTGGCGGTGGGTGACTTTAACACCGATGGCAAGCCCGACCTCGCCGTGGCGAACGAGCTCGGTGACGACGTGAGTGTGCTGCTGAACGACGGCGATGGCACCTTCGACGACACCACGGGGGACGGCAGCTACCCCGTGGGCGTTACGCCCGTCTCGGTGGCGGTGGGCGACTTCAACATTGATGGCCAGCCCGACCTCGCCGTGGGGCACTGGGGTAGTAACTACGTGAGCGTGCTGCTGAACGACGGCGATGGCACCTTCGCCCCCAAGATGGACTACAGCGCGGGCACGAGGCCCAGATCCGTGACAGTGGGTGACTTCAACGGCGATAGCAAGCCCGACCTCGCCGTGGCGAACCACGATGACAACAACGTAAGCGTGCTGCTGAACAACGGCGACGGCACCTTCGCCCCCAAGGAGGACTACCCCGTAGGCACACAGCCCAACTCCGTGGCGGTGGGCGACTTCAACGGCGATGGCAAGCACGACCTCGCCGTGGCGAACTGGGGCGGTGACGACGTGAGCGTGCTGCTGAACAACGGCGACGGCACCTTCGCTCCCAAGGGGGACTACCCCGTGGGCACGCACCCCGACTCCGTGGCGGTGGGCGACTTCAACAGCGATGGCCAGCCCGACCTCGCCGTGGCGAACTGGGGCGATGACGACGTGAGCGTGCTGCTGAACAACGGCGACGGCACCTTCATCCCCCTGGTGGACTACCCTGTGGGCACGAGGCCCAGCTCCGTGACAGTGGGTGACTTCAACAGCGATGGCCAGCCCGACCTCGCCGTGGCGAACTACTGGAGTGACAACGTGAGTGTGCTGCTCAACACGATGCAGTTCACCCTCATCATGAACAAGGCCGGAACCGGCACAGGGACGGTGATCAGCGGTCCGTCCGGGATAGATTGCGGCACGGACTGCACAGAAGACTACGATGTGGACACGGTTGTGACCCTGGCAGCCACGCCTGATGCTAATTCTGTCTTTGCCGGTTGGAGTGGGGACGCTGATTGCTCCGACGGCCAAGTCACCATGGATGCCGACAAGGCCTGCACCGCCACGTTCAACCTGAAGCAGTTCACCCTCATCATAGATAAAGTGGGGATCGGCATGGGAACGGTTACCAGTAATCCGGTGGGAATCAATTGCGGTGTGGACTGTACAGAGGACTATGTCTGGAATACAGTTATCACTCTGACGGCCACGCCCGGGATCAACTCCTTCTTTATTGATTGGAGCGGGGATTGCTCCGGCACAGAACTCACCACCATGGTCACCATGGATGCTGACAAGACGTGCACCGCCACCTTCGGCAGGAAGGTGTACTTGCCTCTGGTAACAAAAGCGGCATCTTGACGAGACCTGCACTGCCATCTTCAGCTATCCCAGCGGCGGCGTCGTGGTGCCGGTGAACTAGGTGAAGCTGTTGGCCCCGTGGATGGGGTTGGTCACCCTGGCTGGCCTCGCGGGCCTAGGGCTTGCTCTGATCAGAAGGCGCAGGGGCTAGGCTTTTGTACATCTGTGGGACAGTCTATCCCCTCTAACTGAAAAGCCACCAGAGATCTTAACCCCTGGTGGCTTTTTTGTGATGCCCTACTCCTCGCCCTCGCAGGGAGGGGAAATGTTTTCATTGAAACGTCGCGTCGGCGGGCATGCCGGGCTTCAGGCGGTGGTCGGCATTGTCCAACTGGATCTTGACGGCGAAGACCATGTGCACCCGCTCTTCCTGGGTCTGCACGTTCTTGGGCGTGAACTCGGCCTGGGATGCGATGTGGGAGACCTGGCCGCTGAAGACGTCGCCGTAGGCGTCCACTGTGACCTCCACCGCCTGGCCTAACGATACCTGCCCCAGGTCGGCTTCTGGCACGTAGACGGTCAGTGTCACCTCGTCCAGGTTGGTCAGGGTGAACAGCGATGCGCCAGGCGAGGCCAGTTCGCCAGGATGCACCAGGCGCTCGACGACGATGCCACCCACCGGGGCGGCCAGCGTCATGCGCGCCAACTGAGCGTCCAGCACCTTCAGGGCGGCTTCGGCGCCAGCCAGGGCTGCCTCGGCCTGGGCGACGTTGGCTTCCAGCAAGGCGATTTCCTCTCTCCGGGCCCCGGCCTTTGTTAGATCGAGGGATGCCTGAGCCTGGTCAAGCTGGGCCTGGGCTGCCTCGGTGCCAGCCTGAGCGATGAGTGCAGCCGCCCGTGCCGCTTCCACGCCAGCCTGCGCCGTGTCCACGTTGGATTCCGCCGCGTCTACGCCTGCCTGGGCCTGGGCTAATAGCGACTCCGCTGCATCCACCCCGGCCTGAGCCATATCCACGTTGGCTTCTGCCGCGCTTACACCTGCCTCGGCTTGGGCCAACTGCGCCTGGGCAGCATCCACTCCGGCCTGAGCCATGTCCACTTCCTCAGAGCGAGCGCCGGCTTTGACCTTGTCCAGTTGAGCCTGGGCCTGGCTTACTGCGGCCTGGGCGACGCGAATCTGTTCGTCGGTGGCACCCTTGGCCGCCAACTGGTGCTGTAACTCAGCGATGTCAACCGAGATCTCGGCCGCACCGACCACCGCGTCAACCAGGTTTTTTTGGTAGCCTGGAACTCCGGGGGATCCCTTGGTTGCGTCCCGCTCCAGTTGAGCCTGCCAGAGGGCATTGCGGGCCAGTTCCCAATTCAGTTCGGCGATCTCCACAGTTTCCTCGTCCGGGCCAGCTTGCCACTGTTCCAACTGGGCTTGCGCGCTATCCACAGCACTCTGGGCGATGGCGATGTCTTCTTTGGTAGCTCCTGCCTGCACCTGGGACAGTTGGGCCTCGACTGCGTCGAGGTCCGCCTGGGCGGCAATCACCAGCAACTCAGCATTGATCTGCGCCACCTCTGCCGCCGATAGTTGGGCCTCGACTGCGTCGAGGTCTGCCTGGGCAGCCGTCACCAGCAGCTCGGCATTGGTCTGGGCCACCTCTGCCGCCGACAATTGAGCCTTCGTCACCTTGAGCTCGGCTTCGGCGGCGGCCTGTTGGCCCTGGGCCGCTTCCAGACCAGCCTGCGCGCTGTCCACTTGTCCCTCGGCCATGGCGATCTCTTCGTCACGAGCACCGGCTTTGGCCAGGGCCAGTTGCGCCCGCGCTGCGTCCGCTGCTGCCTGCGCCTGGCTCACTGCGGCCTCGGCTTGTTCCCGCTGGGCCAGCGGTATGGTCTGATCCAACTCAACCAGCACGTCGCCAGCCGCAACCTCGTCTCCCTCATCGACCAGTAGGGCCACGATGCGTCCTCCTATCTCGGCGACGATGGTCACCTCCTCGGCCTCAATGGTGCCGGAGGCAAACAATGCCCCAGCCTTACGCGCTGGCCGACTCACCGTGCGCGGGGCCGCGCTGCTCGTCGTCTCGCCCTGCATCTCGGCCGTGACCTCATCCCAGGCGGCTGGATTGAGGCAAAAGTAAACCCAGCCGATGCCGGCCGCGCCCAAAATGAGGGCTACGACAACCGCGATGATACCAAGTTTTCGTCTCATTGGGATTCTCCTGTCTGTGCGTGATGCGTGAAGCGTAAAAACGCAAATGCCTCTTTTCGCGATTGACGTTTTACGCTTCACGTTTTACGGCTTTAATGAACACATCTTCCAGCGACGGGGCAATGACTTCCATGCTCCGTATCTCGATACCAGCCTCTTGTAACGCTGTCCTGGCCTGGAGCCGGCGCGCCTCGGCGTCCTCGGCCACGACGTGGATGAGGGCGCCGTAGAGCGATACCTCGTCGAACAGGCCAGCCTCTCGCAACACGCCCATAGCTACATCCGGCGCGGTGCAGTCTATCTCCATCACCTGGCCGTGCATCTCTTCTGCCTTGATCTCGGCCGGCGACCCTATGGCCACCAGCCGTCCGCGTTGGATGAAGGCCAGCCGATGGCAGTGCTCTGCTTCGTCCATGTAATGCGTGGTCACAAGGACGGTGCGCCCTTCGTCCGACAGAGTGTAGAGCAAGTCCCAGAATTCGCGGCGCGAGATGGGATCCACACCGGCAGTGGGCTCGTCCAGAAAGATCATCTCTGGCTCATGGAGGATGGCACAGCCCAGCGCCAGCCGCTGCCGCCAGCCGCCGGAGAGGTTTTTGGCCAACTCCTTCTCCCGTCCTCTGAGGCCGGCCATCTTCAGAATGGCCTCTTTGCGCCCTGCGAGCCGCGCTCCCCGCACACCATAGGCACCGCCGAAGAAATTGAGGTTTTCAACCACCGTCAGGTCATTGTACAGGCTGAACCGCTGCGACATGTAGCCGATGCGCTGCTGTACCTGGGCCGTCTGGCGAACCACGTCAAAGCCCAGGACGGTCGCCTGGCCAGCCGTGGGAGCGATCAGGCCCAGCAACATGCGGATGGTGGTGGTTTTGCCCGCGCCATTGGGTCCCAGGAAGCCGAAGATCTCCCCCCGGCGGATAGTAAAATCAATGTGATCCACAGCGATGAAGTCGTCAAACGCTTTGGTCAGGTTGGTAGCCTCAACAGCGTAGTCATTCATGTCCACTTATGCACCGCGCAACTCGCATCACGTGCTGCGTGTTGCTTGTTCTGTACCCTCCAACTGCTTGCGGATGAGCGAGATGAATGCCTCCTCCATCCGTGGGCGGGTCTGACGCAGGCCAACCACTCCTATTTTCTCGGCTGCCAGCGCCGCTTCAAGTTGGGGCTGCCGCGAGGCCACGTCGTCCACGAAGATGTGCAACAGGTCCCCGTAGGTCTGCACCTCCAGCACTCCCGGCAGTTCCGCGATCACCCCCTGTGCTGTCCGCAGGTGGGTCGGACGTAATTCCAGCAATTCCCCGGCCACCATTCCCCTGATCCGCTCCGGCACGTCGCAGACGATGATCTTCCCCTCGAACATCAGTCCCACCCGCGCGCAGCGCTCAGCCTCGTCCATGTAAGGTGTGCTCACGAACAGGGTCACCCCTTCCAGGTGCAACTCGGTCAGGATGTCCCAGAACTCGCGGCGGGAGACCGGATCCACCCCGGTGGTTGGCTCATCCAGGAAGATGATCTCCGGCTTGTGGATGAGGGTGCAGGCCAGGGCCAGCTTCTTCTGCATCCCGCCGGAAAGGTGAGTTGCCCGCCGCTTTGTGAACTCCGTCAGGCGGGCGAAGGCCAGCAGCCGCTCGATGCGCTCCTCGCGCTCGTCGCCGCGCACACCGAAGACGTCGGCGAAGAAGTTGAGGTTCTCCAGCACGGTGAGGTCGCCGTACAGATTGAACCGTTGAGCCATGTAACCGATGCGCTTCTTGATCTCCTCGGCCTGCTTGACGGTGTCAAAACCGGCCACTGTGGCCTGGCCCTCGGTGGGGTCCATGATGGCCACCAGCAGGCGAATGGTGGTCGTCTTGCCGGCCCCATCTGGACCAACCAGGCCGAAGATCTCGCCCTGGCGGATAGCCAGGTTCAAGCTGTTCACGGCCACTGTATTCTTGAACTCGCGGGTCAAGTTATCGGTTTGGATGATGTATTGGTTGTTGTCGGACACGATTCACCCCGATTGTAGTAGCCCGTCAAGATCATCAACAGCTACTCCAGCTTCTTGCGCCGCAGCAGCAGCACGGTCCCCGTGTAAATCGCGGTCCCCAGGCCAGCTATGGCCAGCAGGTCCCGCCAAAAGACCGACACCCCGGCTCCTTTGAGCAGGATGCCGCGCAAGATGATCAGCCAGTGCTTCAGGGGAAAGATGTTGGCGATGACCTGCATCAGCGGCGGCATGGTCTCCACGGGGAAAGCGTAGCCGCAAAAGATGACCATGACCATGACGATGGCAAAGCCAATGAGCAAGGATTGCATCTGCGTGCTGGACACAGCGGAGACCGTGAGCCCCCAACCTAATTCGACCAACATGTAAAGAAAGGCAATCGCCATCAGCAGCGGCAGCGAGCCTCGCATCGGCAGATCGAACAGCCACACGACCATGCCCAGCATCAGCAGGAACTCGGTGTAGCCCAGGACGATGGCCACCGTCATCTTGCCCAGCACCAGTTCCAGCGGGCGGATGGGCGTGACCATCAACTGCTCCAGCGTGCCCTGTTCCCTCTCGCGGGCGATGCCCATACCAGCGACCATGGCGGCGATGGCAGCGGCGATGAACCCCAACTCTGACGGGATCATGTAGTTGGACTCTTTCATCTCCTCGTTGAACCACACCCGCAAGCTCACGTCCAGCGGCGCGTTGCCAGCTTCCAGCGCAGCAGATTGCGAAGCCACCTCTTGTCCGTAACTGGCCACTATCCCCGGCGCGACCTCTGCTGCCGTCTGCGCCGCAACCACGTCGGCTCCATCCACGATAACCTGCACCTGCGGCGGATCGGCGTCCGCGTCGTTCAGTTGCGCCTGGAAGCCGGCGGGAATCACCCAAGCTGCCATCGCCCGCCCACCGCCTACGTCATCGGACACCTGATCCATCGTTTCCACGAAATAGGGATCGAAAGTCTCCGTGTTGGCCACAGCGGTGATCAGGCCCCGGCTGGCGGCGGTGCGATCCAGGTCCAGCACCGCCGTCGGCAGGTGATTGATGCCCTGGGACGTGGACCAGGCCACCATCAGCATCTCGCTCAGCGGCCCCAGCAGCACAAAGAGCATCATCAGCTTATCGCGCCAGAGTTGAATTAGTTCTTTGACGATGAGGTTCCAAATTCGGTATAGCATCTGTCGCTCTTTTACGTTTTACGTTTCACGCATCACAGTTTCTTCTTGAACATCAACGCCGTCAGCGCCAGAAAAATCACACCCATGATGGCCAGCACGATGGCGTACCCCTGTGTCTCGGCCAGGCCGGCGCCTTTGACGAAAACGTTCCGACTGAGGATGACGAAATGGGTGGTGGGGAACATCATGGCTTCCATCTTGAGCACTGGCCCCATGATGGCCAGGGGGATCAGCAGACCGGACATGAAGAAGCCGGAGAAGAGGAAGATGATCATGGAGCCAATGATGGCCACCTGCTGGCTGTTGGTAAAGACAGAGAGCAGTAGCGAGATGCTCATGGTGGCAAAAAGAAAGATGGCCGACAGGATCAGGTAGAGCCAGGGGTTGCCTCGGAAAGGCACGCCGAAACCATAGACGGCGGTGGCTGCACAGAGCGGCACGCTCAGCATACCGGCCATCACGTAGGGGATGAGCTTGCCGATGATCAGCTCGCCGCGGCCGATGGGCGTGACGATCAATCCTTCCATTGTACCCCACTCCCGCTCTCGGGCCAGGGCCAGCGACGCGGCCATGGCCGGCACGCTGAGCACCACCCCCACCAGTGCCGGGAGCAAGGAGACGGTAAACTTGAGGGAAGGGTTGAACCAGGCCCGCAGCCGCAGGTCAATGGGCGACAGGTTATCAGACGACAGACCGGCCCCGGCCAGTTGACTTTTGAGTCGTTCGGTGGCGAAATGCTCGGTGTGCGCGCTGATGTGGCGGATAGCGTGGCCGGCTGTGTTGGGGTCGGTGCCGTCCACCACCACCTGCAAAGCCGCCGTGCGCCCCGCCTCCATGTCCTGGGCAAAACCGTGCGGGATGATGATTACTGCCTTGACGCGGCCCTGCATCATCAACTGCTCCACCTCGTCCAGGCTCTGCGGCCAGGCCTCCACGCGCAGCGCGTCAGTGCTGCCCAGTTGGGCCAGATATTGGCGCGACAGCGGGCTGAGGTCCTGGTCCAGCGCGCCGATGCCCACGTCTTTGATGTCAATGGAGAAAGCGTAGGCCATGGTCACCAGGGCCAGCACCGGCGAGAGCAACAGCAGGACAAAAGAGGTGCGATCCCGCGTGATGTGCCACCACTCTTTGCGTATGACGGACAAGACCCGTCGCCAGTTCATAGGTCTCGGACTCCTCGGTACTCAGTAGATCCATTTTTGCTCGGCCTGGATCGTCAGAGCCAGGCCCGAAGCGGGGATTTGGCAATCCCCTTAGAGCGATTTTGGATCCACTCAAACTTCAGGAAAAGTGCTTTCTGGTGTAGGCCAGGGGCAACACGACCAGGACCAGCAAAAGGGTGTTGAAGGCGGCATTGAAGTAGACTTTGAAGTAGAGGGAGATGGCCGTGTCAACCAGGTACCAGACCAGCAGCCCCGCCGCGATACAATTCCACGACCACCGTTCTCTGTGCCTGAAGGGGTAGTGGGCGATGAAGACGACGAAAATCCCCCAGCCCACCACCGTCGCGCCCCAGGCTCCATAAGCCCATTGACGGAATCGAGTGGCAGCCTCCGGCATGTCCCCGGCATCCCAAAAGACGGGATCAATCTGACGGTTGAACAGCTCAAAGACCGTCGTTCCATTGAGAAGCGCCATCACCAACCCAAAGGCGGTGATGATCAGGCCAACGACGAATAACCATCTTTGCCAGAACGAGAACTTTGGCATTTGATCAACCTCCGAGATGACTTCTTTCCACTCCCAGACCGCGCAACACCAACTCTGCTGCTACATCTATGATTTCGTCCCAGTCGTGCTGCCACAGGCCGGTGCCCAACGCCAGCGTGATGCCGTCGAAAAGCGTCATGATGACGAACGCCGTCGAGCGTGGGGATTCCATGTGGAACTCTCCATTGGCGATGCCCTCCTCAATGATGCCGGACATGAGGGCCAGGTAAGGCTCATAGATCTCGCTAACCAAACTCTGCACGTCCTCGTCGTGGCGGGTTTGTGCCCAGGCTTCCATCATCACGCCAAAGAAGGGTACCATCCCCTTGAATTCGGCGCTAAAGAGCGTTAGGCAGGCGAGCAGCTTGTCTGTTGCACCGGCCTCCTCGTTGGCCACAATTGCCTCCAACGACTGGCCCATCTGGCCGAAGATTTCCCCACACAGCGAAATGAACAGCTCTTTCTTGCTCTTGAAGTACCAGTACAGCGAGCCCTTGCTCAGGCCGCTCTCGGCCACGATGTCGTCCATCGTCGTCAGGTGGTAGCCTTTTTGGTTGAAGCAGACTAGGGCCGCCTGGTAGATCTGCGCCTTGCGCTCCTCCGAAACGTCCGGTCTAGGCGTCATGCAGCTCCCCCTGTTATCACTTGATCCGCCGCAACACCCACAGCACGACCGCCGCGAAGCCAATGGCGTCGGCGGCGCTCAAGACGAGCGCCAATGCCCCGCTCAGGTTGATGGCTGGCGAGACCACCTTGTAGGCCACTAGTGCCCAGATCACGGCCACCACCGTACCCACTGCGATGTCTACCAACACGCCGTAGGGTGGCTCGCTGTTGAAGGCCATCGGCAGCAGCCAGGTTACCAGAACACTGCCCACGATAGTGATTAACAACAGAACGACGATCATTTTCTCCTCCTCCTTCTGCTATCTCTTTCAAAATCCGATTTCTAAACTGACTGGTCAGTCTAGTAATAGTATACCACAAAAAGGGGCTGTTGTCAAGACCTTTCTCAACCAATTTTCACCTTATGCTGTTAGAGTGGGCTGATTCTCTCGAGGTCGGCGAGATCGTCATCTGCACCTTCACCAACACCTGGGGCCTGTCTGGTGATCTCAGCCGCGATTGCGAGGTGGATGTTGGTGACGTCATGCTCGTTTCCAGTCGGTGGCACACATCGTGCGCCAACCCTGACCCCGACAACGATCCTGGCACTGCCAACTACGAGGATCTCTACGATCTCAATGACGACTGCGACATAGACGTCGTGGACATCATGCAGGTGGTAGCCCATTGGGGGGAGACCTGCTAAAGGTGTCTCCCATGGCGGAGAAAATGATTTGGCTGCCCCAAGGGCCCAACCATGAAAACACACAGAGGAGAGAAGGGGCAAGTTGGGCTAGACAAAGGCGGCTGATTGGAGTATAATATTACGCCCACGAGCTTCTCGGTCGTCATTATTCGAGCCTCCTGGGCACAAACCTTAAGTAAGCAAGGAGACGCCAAGTCAATGAAGAAAAGGCTTCACGTTAGTCAGTCAATTATCTTGTTGGTTTCAATTGTGCTTGGGCTGTGTATCCCTCAGAACGTTTTTGCCCAGGCGGGGAAACCGGAATGCACTTTTGGCGACTGGGGATTCATTACCACAGACTTTCTTGGTAACACAGATACCGCATATGCAGTTGCGGTGTATCAATCAGGCACTCACGCGGGGAAAATCGTTGTTGCCGGTGAAGTTAATCCTGGCTCCGGGAATCAGGTTTTTGGTGTTGCCAGGTATAATCCGGACGGCACTTTGGACACCTCTTTTAGCACAGACGGCAAAGCCACAGTCGACTTTGGCGGAAATAGCAATTACTGTAAAGATGTTCTTATCCAGTCAGATGATAAGATCGTTCTGGTTGGCAATAGAGATGGAGGTGTTAGTGACAAGGTCAATCTGGCTGTTGCTCGCTTGACCGCAGGTGGCGCTCTGGATACCACCTTCAGTGGTGATGGGAAATTCACCATGGCTGTGGGTGACTCGTTCTCGTATTGGTCGTGTGGAGCCATACAGGCTGATGGAAAGATACTGATTGGAGGCAGTAGTGAGCAGCCATTATATGCTTATAAATCAACCTTAGTCAAGCTGAATTCGGATGGTACTCACGACGCGACTTTCATGGCAGATGTGGCATCTGGAAACCGTCAGAGCATTGACGGATTGGCGCTTGACGGAAGCCAGAATATCCTTGCCACAGGAAGCGCCTACAATACGGGTCAAAGTCGATATGAAATGAGCATAATGAGATTCAACTCAAGTGGAACATTGACCGACAGCAAGATAGTTGATTTTTCTGGCAGTGGTGGACATGGACATGGACGTGGAATTGAGGAGATAACCGGAGGAAAGATCGTCGCGGGCGGAGACTCAAATGGCGATTTCGCCGTCGTTCGCTTGAATTCTGATTTCAACTATGACAATGGGTTCAGTTCAGATGGCAGAGCCACGGTTGATCTTGGAAGTACTGAAGAAGGACAAAACATAGTAGTCCAGAGTGATGGCAAGATTCTGATAGGAGCCAGATCAGGAGGCAAATACGGTATTGCCCGGTTCAATACGGATGGCTCTTTGGATAGTTCTTGGGATGGGGATGGCAAAACATTGGTTGGTTCGGGTTCAAGCCATGTTCCTGGGGATCTTGCTCTGCTGACTGACGGTAAGGTTCTAGGTGTGGGCAAATCAGACAATGACTTCACCATAGTACGCTTCAGAAACGATGCTCACAATCAGAACATGGCTTACTGCTGCGGAGATGTGACACAGAACAACACTTCAGACATCAAGCAAGGCGAGTCAGGTGAAATCATCGGTGTGCAGATCTGTATGGATGGGGATCAGACCACATTGAATGCTACTGGCTTTACTTTCAACACGAGCGGGACAACCGCTGCGTCAGACATTGCCTCGGCTAAGCTCTATTACACAGGCTCAAGTGATACCTATGCCCAGACCAACCAGTTTGGCTCAACCGTAAATAGCCCAAATGGCAGTTTCACTTTCAGCGGAACTCAGCCATTGGCAGCTTACGTGAACTATTTCTGGCTGGTCTATGAAGTGGCATCAGGTGCAACAGCAGGCAACGTTGTGGATGCCAGGTGCGATAATTACACCATCTCGGGAGGAACCTATACCCCATCCACAACTGCACCGGCAGGGAACAGAGAAATCGTGAATCCTGCTCCCACCCAGTATGTGGTAAGTGGCGCCGGTACTACAGCCGCCAACGGAACTTATGTTTACCAAGGTGAGCATGTTGGGGGTTACCCCTACTACAAAAAAGAAGGGGCAGAATGGTATCTGTCTAACCGTGCTTGTACCTGGTGCTGGATGATCACAAATAGTCATCCAGACAACTACGACTGCCCCTATTATCGGGAAAACGGATGTGGCAGCTTGCCGCCTGAAACTGGTTATGTGCTAAATGGGGATGCTCCGGATGACCCTGAACCTCTTAATCCTCCTCCTACTGTCACGGGGGGTGCCGCGCCCGACCTGGAGATCGCCAAGTCCAACGACGGCACGCCCATCACCTATGGCGACAACTGGGAGTGGCGGCTGGTGGTGACCAACAACGGCAGCGACGACGCCAGCTTCAGCAACGGCCAGGCCATCCTCTCCGACCAACTGCCCACTGCCAACGTCAGCTATGGCACGGTCACGGTGGATCAGCAGACCGGCATCACTGGCGACATCATTTGCTCCATCAGCGGCGGTGGGCTGCTGACCTGCACCGCCAGCGGCACGGTGACCATTGACACCAGCCCGGGTACTTTCCGGGCGCGCTTCACCGCTACGCCGTCGGCGGCCGGCACGTTCACCAACCCGAGCGGGGGCAGTTGCTCCGTTGACCCCAACGACGACATCGAAGAGGGCAACGAGGGCAACAATGACTGCAATAGCAACAGCGTCACCGTTAACAAAGTAAATACGACGACCACCATCAATTCGGACAACCCCGACCCCTCGGTGGTGGGCCAGAGCTACACCGTTAACGCTACCGTATCCTCCAGCGCTGGCACGCCCGGCGGCACAGTGAATGTGAATGATGGCGATGGGAACACTTGTACCATCACCCTGTCAGGCGGCTCAGGCAGTTGCA
>CAZQDO010000051.1:13178-18931 GCA_964592085.1 uncultured Anaerolineae bacterium
TGAATGTGGACGATGGCGATGGGAACACTTGTACCATCACCCTGTCAGGCGGCTCAGGCAGTTGCAGCCTGCCTTCGACCGATCCAGGGAGCAAGACCCTCACGGCTGCCTACCAGGGAGACGCAAGGTTCAACACCAGTAGCGACACCGAACCGCACACCGTCAACAAGGCAGATACGACGACCACTATCACATCGGACAACCCCGACGCCTCGGTGGTGGGGCAGAGCTACACCGTCAACGCCACGGTGGCAGCCGCAGCACCGGGCAGTGGTACGCCCAGCGGCGCAGTGAATGTAGATGATGGCGATGGGAACACTTGTACCATCACCCTGTCAGGTGGCTCAGGCAGTTGCAGCCTGACTTCGACCAGCGTGGGGAGCAAGACCCTTACCGCTGCCTATCAGGGAGATGCCAACTTCAATACCAGCAACGACACCGAATCGCACACCGTCAACAAGGCGGATACGACGACAACCATCACCTCGGACAACCCCGACGCCTCGGTGGTGGGGCAGAGCTACACCGTCAACGCCACGGTGGCAGCCGCAGCACCGGGCAGTGGTACGCCGGCCGGCACAGTGAATGTGGACGATGGCGATGGGAACACTTGTACCATCACCCTGTCAGGCGGCTCAGGCAGTTGCAGCCTGACTTCGACCAGCGCCGGGAGCAAGACCATCACCGCTGCCTACCAGGGAGACGCAAGGTTCAACACCAGTAGCGACACCGAGTCGCACACCGTCAACAAGGCGAATACGACGACTGTCATCAACTCGGACACCCCCGACGCCTCGGTGGTCGGGCAGAGCTACACCGTCAACGCCACGGTCGCGGCCGTTGCGCCGGGCAGCGGTACGCCCAGCGGCACAGTGAATGTAGATGATGGCGATGGGAACACTTGTACCATCACCCTGTCAGGTGGCTCAGGCAGTTGCAGCCTGACTTCGACCAGCGTGGGGAGCAAGACCCTTACCGCTGCCTATCAGGGAGATGCCAACTTCAATACCAGCAACGACACCGAATCGCACACCGTCAACAAGGCGGATACGACGACAACCATCACCTCGGACAACCCCGACGCCTCGGTGGTGGGGCAGAGCTACACCGTCAACGCCACGGTGGCAGCCGCAGCACCGGGCAGTGGTACGCCGGCCGGCACAGTGAATGTGGACGATGGCGATGGGAACACTTGTACCATCACCCTGTCAGGCGGCTCGGGCAGTTGCAGTCTGACTTCGACCAGCGTGGGGAGCAAGACCCTCACCGCTGCCTATCAGGGCGATGCCAACTTCAAAACCAGCAGCGACACCGAACCGCACACTGTCAACCAGGCGAATACGACGACCACCATCAATTCGGACAACCCCGATCCCTCGGTGGTCGGTCAGAGCTACACCGTCAACGCCACGGTGGCAGCCGTAGCGCCGGGCAGCGGTACGCCCAGCGGCACAGTGAACGTGGACGATGGGGATGGGAACAGTTGTACCATCACGCTGTCAGGCGGCTCAGGCAGTTGCAGCCTGCCTTCGACCAGCATAGGGGACAAGACCCTCACCGCTGCCTATCAGGGAGATGCCAACTTCAACTCCAGTAGCGATACTGAACCACACGCTGTCCATGCCCCTGACCTGACGGTGAGCAAGGCCAACGACGTGAGCGGGGCCATCTTCCTGGGCTACAACTGGACATGGACCCTCTCCGTGCAGAACACCGGCAACGCCGACGCCATCTTCACCGACGGCCAGACCATCCTCACCGATAACCTGCCCAACACCAACATGAGCTACGGTGCTCCCAGCGTCACCAACGTCAACGACGTCACCGGTAGCGCCAACATCAGTTGCGTCATCAGCGGCAGCCCTCCCAACCTCACCTGTTCCGCCAGCGGCGGAGACGTCACCATCGCCACCGCCAGCGGTCGCTTCGATGTCCAGTTCACTGCCACCCCATCGGTAGCAGGCACCTTCGATAATCCCAGGAGTGGCGGAAGCTGCAAGGTGGATCCCGACAACCGCATCCCCGAAAGCAACGAGGGCAACAACACCGCTGACGAAGATAGCGTCACTGTGACCGGCGCCACCATCACCATCGTCAAGGACGCTATCCCCGACGCTGCCCAGAACTTCTCCTTCTCCGGCGACCTGGGCAGCTTCACTCTCGATGATGCCACTCCCGATGACGGCGACGCCTTTTCCCACACCATCACTTTCTCTGATCGGTATCCCAAGGCCTACGCCCTCACTGAGGCATTGCCACCCACCTGGGACCTGACGGGCTTCACTTGCCAGACCGATGACCCGAACGACACCTCGGCCCTCAACGGCGACACGGCTACCATTGACCTTGACCCTGGGGAAATCATCACCTGCACCATCACCAACACCCAACGCGGGATCATCATCGTCCAGAAACAAACAAACCCAGCCAGCGACACGGTCTTTGGCTTTGTTCATGATGTTGATGCCACAGCCCGGTTCAACCTCAGCCATGACCAGACGCGCACCTTCAACAACGTCGTACCCGGCACCTATACCATCACCGAGGATGATCCCTTGGTCCATGGCTTCGAGCTAACGGAACTCGTCTGCCTGGACGACGACTCCGCTGGCACCCCCTCCACCACCAACCTGGAGGCCAGGCAGGCCAGCATCCACCTCGATCCAGGTGAGACCGTCAACTGCACCTTCACTAATGCCCAGAAAGGAAGCATCACCATTGAAAAGGTCACCGATCCCCCCGGTGGCACCGGCTTTGCCTTCACCCACACCATCCAATCACCCAACAGCTTCAGCCTCGATCACGATCAGAGGCAGACCTTCACCAATGTCCGACCGGGCACCTACACCGTCACTGAGACCGACCCCCTGGTCACTCCAGGAGGCTATGACCTGACCGACCTGGTCTGCGTCGAAACGGGAACCGCCAACTCTACTGCATCTGTCGCTACCAGGACAGCTACAATCACCTTCGAGGTCGGCGAGATCGTCATCTGCACCTTCACCAACACCTGGAGCCTGTCTGGTGACCTCAACCGCGATTGCGAGGTGGATATTGAGGATGTTATGCTCGTTGCCGGTCGGTGGCACACATCGTGCGCCACCCCCGACCCCGACAACGACCCTGGCACTGCCAACTACGATGACCTTTACGATCTCGATGACGACTGCGACATAGACATCGTGGACATCATGCTGGTGGTGACCCATTGGGGGGAGACCTGCTAGTGCCATCAAAAAAACACACAGAGGAGGGAAGGGGCAAAATGATGGTGAGAGTAAGCAAGTTCAGGCTGGCATGGGTGGCGCTCCTTCTGGCAATTGTGCCGCTTGCCGCATGCCCTGTCCACGCTGATGCGGGCGACGGTCCCTGGGTGGTCACGGTGATAAAGGGAAAGGATCATCTTGACCCTCTTCCTGGTGCGATCTACACCGTAGACACCGCTGCCAACACCCTCTATGGACCTTTCCTGCAGGGGCAACTGGGCACGCCGGCAGGGGAGTTATTAGACGTAGCTGTGACCGCCAATTGTACCACAGCCCTGGTGTCCAACCTGGGGGACCAGAAGGTTTTCTTTATTGATGTCACCCATCCCACCAGCCCCCACTTGCTGGGCTCTGTGGATCTACCCATGTTCGCCGGGATATCGCCATCACTCCGAACTGTCAGTTTGCCCTGATTACCGATGGCGGGTTTTCTAGTCAGTTGGCCTTGGTCAACATAACAACTCGAACGCTAGTGGAAGCCAGGGACCTGGGCTCTAACCTGGCTCAGGCGGTAGCTATTGCCCCCGATGGCACTGTTATCGTTGCCGACTATTGGAATGGCCAGGTGCACACGTTGACCATAGACGACTCAGGGAACCTGACGCCGGTCACGAGCTACGTCCTCCCCTCCACTCCTGCACAGGCGCTGCCGTGGCCCGTCAATGTGGGCATCGCGCCCGATGGCCAGACGGTCATCGTCTGCTATGCTCAGGATGACTCGATAGGAGTCTACCAGATCACAAGCCCTGGAGTTTTGACCTTTAGAGGGAACGTGTCCGGCCTTCCTGCCGCATTGGATGCCTTTGGCAACGTGCTAAGTGGCCAGCAATCGGTGGCCTTCAGCGCCGGCGGAAGTCAGGTCTACGTAATCACCAACGAGCTTTACACTCCTCCTCCTGAGCTCGCCGAGCTTCCTGACCGGATATCGGTCCTGGATATCACAGCTCCAGGAGAGGTGAGCCTCAATGCCGCTGGAGCAGCAACCCTCTTGAACCACAGTAGTATCGGGACCCCTCCCCTCTATGGGGTGGACGTCCTGGCTGTGGCTGACAGTAAGCTCTACGTAGGCAATCCCACCACCGACGCCCCGGTGAATGACTTGCAGGTCGTTGACCTCACCGACTACAGCGTCAGCTCCCTGCCTGTGGGCACATTGGAGGGCGAGGCTCCCATGGGCGTAGCCACGTTCGCACCAGCGCCCCTCACCGTGGAGACAACCGGGGCCGGGACGGGGTGGGTGCGGGGCGACTCCACCGCCTGCGACCCCGGTGGGATATATTGCGGTGCAGATTGCACAGAAACCTACTGCGCTGGTACTGTGATCGCCTTGAGAGCCCACCCCGGCGTCAAATCTTACTTCGCCGGTTGGAGCGGGGATTGCACTGGCACCGATCTCGCCATCAATGTGACCATGGATGCCGACAAAACCTGCACCGCCATCTTCGGCTATCCCGTCGGCGGAGTCGTCGTGCCAGTGGACAAGCTGCGGTTGGTGGCCCCGTGGATGGGGTCGGTAGCGCTCGCAGGGCTCGCGACTCTGGGAGTTGTGGTGGTGAGGAAGCGCGGGGATTAGGGTTTGGCGGATTCGTGAGGTGGTCATCACCTCTAACAGAAAAGCCTCCAGAGGTTAGGACTTCTGGGGGCTTTTCTGTTATGCAGTACACCTCCCCCGTGAGGGGAAACTGGGAGGGGGGGGATTTTTCAATAGAAGTTCCATCCTTCCCCGGCCCCTCCCTCGCAGGGAGGAGAAGTTTACGTTTTCGGTGGCAGTATGACGATCAACTTGGCCGTGAGGGTGCGGCCATCGTCGCTGAAATCGCCAAAGACGGCGACGCCCAAGTTGCGTTGGAGATCGGCCAGGCTGGCCTCTCTGTTGTCGTGCCACCTGACCCGCGTCTGGTCGCTGACCAACACCAGGCGCGGCCCCTCGCCTGTCTTGATGGTCACATTCCTCCTCGCCACGCTCTGCACGACTCCGGTTAAGTCAGGCTTCCCCTTCGGCAACGGCTCCTGGGGAGCGACAGGCTGCTGGTTACCCTGGGCAGGATGCTGCCCACCAGGGTTCACTATTGAAGGTGGCTCGGCCGTCCAACCCCTCTCCCCCACGTACATCCCCATGGAAAAAGCCCCGATAGTCATGACGGCTACGATGATGAAAGCTCCGCCGACGATCAATAGCTTTTGGCTCTTAGACATAATTACCTCCCCCATGAGTTTCGGGTTTCGAGTTCATTCAACTCGAAACCCTGAACCCGAAACCTGCTAAGTGACCAGGATCTCCCCGATCTCAAGCACTTCTCCGCTGGCCTGTCCCCCCTGTCCAAGACGCAAGGGCTGCTGTAGTCCCACCTTCAATGTTTGCCAGCCCACTGGCGTCCGGGAGGGCACAACGACCAGGTAGTCCTCAACGATAATGGCGTCTCGCGGCGGGCGAAATTGCTGCCTGTAACGGGGCAGGTTGCCCAGGCCCAAGGGATGGACCTCCAG
>CAZQDO010000052.1:0-18882 GCA_964592085.1 uncultured Anaerolineae bacterium
AAAGGAGCATTGGAAAATGAGCAAAAGCCACTACACCCCATTGGCCGCGCTGCTGGCCCTGGCCTTGCTGACCACCCTGCTGATCGGCTCAGCGCCAGCCCGCGCCACCACTTTCACCGTCAACTCCACCGCCGACACGTCCGACGCCGACCCAGGCGACGGGGCGTGCGATGATGGCACGGGCGCCTGCACCCTGCGAGCCGCCATTGATGAGGCCAACTTCCTCGCGGGCGTGGACACCATCAACTTCGACCCCGCTGTGTTCCCGCCTGGGGCTCCTGCCACCATCTCGCCGGCCAGCGACCTGCCGCCCTTGGCCGACTTCGATGCCGGCACCACCATTGACGGCAGCAGCGCCGGCGTCATCGTGGACGGGAACGACGATCCAAACCTCTTGTTTGGATTCACCCTCGTCTCCGACAACAACGTGCTCAGGGGATTGCAGATCCAGAGGTTTCCCGGCGATGGCGTGTTCATTGCCGAAAACGGCAACACCGTGGAGTATTGCTACATCGGCACCGACGCTGCGGGCAACGACCTGGGGAATGGCTGGAACGGGGTGAACATCCAGCCCTTTGAAGAAAACGGAGGCTCCAACACGGTGGGGCCAGGCAACGTCATCGGTTTCAACGAACTCGACGGCGTCATGGTTCGGGGAAGCAACAACGTGGTGCAAGGCAACTACATCGGCACCGACGCCGCCGGAAACGATCTTGGGAACATCGGGAACGGCGTGTACGTCTTCGCCCTTCTGGAAACCGAAGGCGCCAACACGGTGGGACCCGGCAACGTCATCGGTTTCAACGACTCCGATGGCGTGGTCTTATGGGGGAGCGACAACGTGGTGCAGGGCAACTACATCGGCACCGACGCCGCAGGCAACGACCTGGGGAATGGCTGGAATGGCGTGGACATCCAGTCCATTGACGGAAGCGGAGGCCCCAACACGGTGGGGCCGGGCAACGTCATCGGTTTCAACGACGCCGATGGCGTGACCATCTGGGGAAGCGGCAACGTGGTGCACGGCAACTACATCGGCACCGATGCCGTGGGCGCTGACCTGGGGAACGACTGGGGCGGTGTGCGCATCAATTCCTGGGCGGCTCCCGATGGGGCTTCGAACACCGTGGGGCCGGACAACGTCATCGCCTTCAACGACGTCGGTGTCTACGTGGATGGCGATGATGCGGACGGCAACACCATCACCCAGAACGCTATCTTCACCAACACTGCCCTGGGCATCAACCTGTACGACGAGGACGACCTATGGCCCGGCGTGACGCCCAATGACCCCGGCGACGCCGATACAGGCCCTAATGAACAACTGAACTTCCCCGTCATCATCTCGGCCACCACCGCGTCGGTCATCGGCACGGCCTGTGCTGACTGCACAGTGGAGGTCTTCGTCGCCGATGCGGACCCCAGTGGCTACGGCGAGGGCCAGACCTTCGTGGGCAGCGGCGCCGCCGACGGCGCAGGCAACTTCAACGTGGCCGTGAGCGGGGTTCAGGCCGAAGAGTGGGTCACTGCCACCGCCACCGACGGGGATGGCAACACCTCGGAGTTCTCGGCCAACGTCCAGGCAGTCGAAGTGTCCCGGCGGGGCGTTTTCCTGCCCCTCGTCCTCAAGTAATAAAGGAGGTCAGAATGTTCATCGTTCATGTGCACGTGCACGTCAAGCCCGAATCGGTTGACGCCTTTCGTGAGGCGACGCTAGAGAACGCCCGCCATAGCGTGCAGGAGCCTGGCATTGCGCGCTTCGACGTGATCCAGCAGTTGGATGACCCGACCCGCTTCGTGCTGGTGGAGGTCTATCGCACGACGGAGGATCCGGCCCGTCACAAGGAAACGGCCCATTACCAGAAATGGCGCGACGCTGTGGCGGAGATGATGGCCGAGCCGCGCCACAGCGTCAAATATGCCAACGTCTTTCCTGACGATGCGGGTTGGGGGTAGTACACGATTTTGCCGGGCCGATGGGAGAGAAGAACAGGCATGGTCCGTCAGCTTGCCCGATGGCTCAACCAAGACTCTGCCCTGCAAGCATCTCCTACCCCAGCCCCGTCGTCAACCCACTCCACCAAAACCCAAGACGCCTCCCAGCCAACAACCTGAACCTGCCGCCTTTCAGACCCGCCGGGTGACGAAGACGGAACAGATCGCCTTTCACCATCGCCTCTACCATGTCGGCATCGCCCACAAAGGAACAACTGTCTATGCCGTTCCTACAGCGGAATGTCTCTCTGTGTACAACATGGATCATGCCTGGATCACGACTTGCCCATGGAAACAGACACACCAACCGGACAAACCTATCTGCCCACTACACACGGCTAGTTGCCAGATACAGTGAAGTGAAGTATAATAACCTTGCTTGCTAACGCCTCAGGAACCAAATGAGGCGTTATAGCGTCTTATCTTATGACCATCAGACCACCAGACCGATTGAGGAGGTGCTACCGTGAAAAAATACTACACCCCTATTGTCACTTTAGTTATCTGCGCTCTGGTGCTCGGCGGGTTCCTGAGCGCGTGCGCCAGGGAAACGCCTACACCGACAGCTACGCCTGCACTGACCCACACCCCCGCGCCTGCGCTCACTCCTGAACCCACGTCCACTCCTGAGCCTATGCTCAGTCCGGAACCTACCGATACCCCTGGACCTACCCCTACTCCTTTGCCCCCCGTATCACCGCAGGTGCTCGAACGGGTGCCGGCCCCAGGCGAGGAACAGGGCCTGACTACACCGGTGCTCCTCGTCTTCGACCAGCCCATGGATCGGTCCTCAGTCGAGGGGGCGTTCGCGATCCAACCGGTTGTAGCAGGGAGCTTCAACTGGCCCAACGACACAACCCTGGCCTTCGCTCCGACAGCGGCCTTTCCGCGAGGAGCGAGCTACAAGGTGACTGTGGCCGAGGAGGCCAAGAGCGCTAAAGGGCTGACCCTGGAGACACCCTTCAGCTTCCACTTCAGTACGGTGGGCCACCTGGAGGTTACAGAGGTGCAGCCCGCCCCCGACACCACCGAAGTAGCCGCCGACGCCCTGGTCACGGTGATGTTCAACCGTCCCGTGGTGCCCCTCACTGCCATCTCTGAACAGGCGGGCCTGCCCCAGCCCTTGACCTTCGTCCCACCAGTGGCGGGCCAGGGCCAGTGGCTCAACACCTCTATCTACACCTTCCGCCCCGATGGCGGCTTCGATCCGGCCACAACCTACAAGGCACAGGTGGCAGCCGGGCTGGAGGATACCACCGGCGGCGTCCTGACCGAGGACTACTTATGGTATTTCACCACAGCCATGCCGGCTGTGGTCTCAACAGTGCCGGCCGATGGGGAGGCTCAGGTGGCGACCACTCAGGCCATCAGCATCACCTTCAACCAAGCCATGGATCACGCTTCGGCCGAGGAGCGGTTCTCGTTAGCAGCAGAGACGGGCGCAGTCGTCCAGGGCAGTTTCCGCTGGTCGGAAAAGGAGATGGGCTTCGTGCCCGCCGCACCTCTGGCGATGGAGACCAGCTACGTGGCTACTCTGGCGGCAGGAGCCGGGGCAGCGAAGGGGGAAGGGCACACAACTGACCCCTACTCCTGGCGCTTTACCACTGTCCCCTATCCCCGCATCATTGATACCTATCCAGCCGACGGAGATCTGCAAGCGGACCCCTACGGCGGCATGGAGGTCTCCTTCGCCAGCCCCATGGACGTTGCCACCATCTTGCCCAACACCACCATCATCCCTGAGCCGACCGAGGTCTACACTTACTGGAACGAGTACAACAACAGTTTCTTCATCTCCTTCGACATCCAACCCTCCACCAGCTACACCATCACCTTCGGGGCGGAAATAGCAGACCCCGGCGGGAACACCCTAGGGGAAGACAAGGTAGTGAGGTTCACCACCCGCGGTCTGGATCCTTCGGTCTACTTCGCCAGCTCTGGCAACGTGGGCACCTACAACGCCTACAACGAGCCTGTCGTCTACGTCAGTTATCGCAACGTCTCCCGCCTGGATTTCGGCCTCTACCGCCTGGATAGGGAGGACTTCATCCGCCTTAACGGCAGCGATTCCTGGAGATATTGGGACGAGTTCAGTCCTGATCCAAAGGCCCTGGTGCGCCGGTGGTCGGAGGATGTCGCTACAGACACCCCTCTCAACCAGTCTGGCATCCTGAGTATCAAGGTAGCCAGCGAAGAGGGGGGAACCATGGCCCCAGGTATCTACTATCTTGAGGTCACTGCCCCCGAAGTGCTAGAGCTGCCTTATGGCCAACCCTCAAGCCAGATCATGGTGGTCTCTAAGCTCAATTTGACCCTCAAACAAGGTGAGGCGGAGGCTCTGGTCTGGGCCACCGACCTGGCCAGTGGGCAGGTCGTCCCTGGCCTGTCGGTGAGCTTGCAAAGCGAGTCGGACATCCTGGCCGAAGGACGGACGGACCAAGATGGCATCTTCAAGGCGGAGTTCCCGCCCCAAGAGATGTGGAACCCCTTCTTCGTTTTCGCTGGCGAGGGCCAGGATTTCGCCGCTGCCCTCAACCGCTGGAATCAGGGTATCAGTCCCTGGGAGTTTGACCTCTCGTCCCGGTTCTACAGCCAGACTTACTCCGGCTACTTCTACACCGACCGATCCATCTACCGACCGGGGCAAACGGTGCGCTTCAAGGGCATCCTGCGCACCGACGACGATGCCCGTTACGGCTTGCCCGAGGGGATAGGGAGCCTGTCGGTGACCGTCATGGACGACCAGGGCAAGGAGATTTACAGCGAAGACTTGCCCGTCAGCGACATGGGTACCCTCCACGGCGAGTTCACCCTGGACGAGGAAGCTGTCCTGGGCTACTACTTCATCAATGCCGAGATGAAAGCGCAGAGGTTTGGGGCCAGCTTCCAGGTGGCTGAGTATCGTCGGCCGGAGTACCAGGTGGTCGTCGAGACCGACCACGACGCCTACGTGCAGGGGGACGAGATTGCCGTGAGCGCGACTGCTACCTACTACTTCGGCGGGCCAGTGGCCAACGCCCAGGTGAACTGGAGCGTCCTCAGCCGAGACTACTTCTTCCCCTGGCAGGGCAAGGGTACCTACGACTTCGTTGATTACGAATGGGAAGATCGGGATCAGTACTACAGCTATTTCGGCGAGCTCATCGCCCAGGGCACGGGGGAGACCGATGCAGAGGGTCGCTTCACTTTCAAGGTGCCGACAGATATCTCCCTGAAGAAACTGAGCCAGGTGTTCACCATCGAAGCTTCGGTGACGGACATCAACGACCAGCAGGTCAGCTCCCGCACGGAGGCCGTGGTCCACAAGGGGCTCTTCTACATCGGACTGAAGCCCAGGTCGTGGGTGGGCACGGTGGGCGAGGAGCAACAGGTAGACGTCATCACCGTGGACTGGGGGAGCGAACCCGTGCCCAACGTGCCGCTGGAGGTAACATTCTTCGAGCACAAGTGGTACAGCGTCCAGGAGCAGGCCGATGATGGCAGCTTCTACTGGACCGGCAAGGTCGAGGATACTCCGGTGTCCACAAGTGAGGTGACCACCGACGCCGAGGGGAAGGCAGTGGCGGCCTTCGTCCCTGAAAAGGGCGGAAACTACAAAGTGGTAGCTGTGGGTCGTGACGAGATGGAGAACGAGATCCGCAGCTCCACCTACCTCTGGGTCAGCAGCCGCGAGTTCGTAAGCTGGCGGCAGGAAAGCCACAACCGCATTGAGTTGATCGCCGACAAGAATTCCTACGCGCCGGGCGAGGTGGCCAAGGTGCTCATCCCCTCGCCTTATCAAGGCGAGGTCAAGGCTCTCCTCGCCATCGAGAGAGGGCACATCATGAGCTATCAGCTGCTCACCCTGCAGAGCAACAGCGAGCTGATCGAGATTCCCATCCTCTCCGAGCACGCGCCCAACATCTACGTCTCAGTGGTCATCGTCAAGGGTCAGGATGAGACCAACCCGCTGGCTTCCTTCAAGATGGGCTATGCCTCTCTGCCGGTGTCCACTGTGGAAAAGGAGCTACAGATCACCATCACCCCGGATAAAGAAGGCCACTACGGGCCACGGGAGACGGTGACTTACGACATCCGCGCCACCGATTATCGAGGGGAGGGAGTAACGGCAGAGTTGGCGCTGTCTCTGGTGGACCTGTCGGTGCTGGCCCTGGCCGACACCGGCACTCCCACCCTGGTGGATCACTTCTACGGCGAGCGCGGGGTGGGGGTGCAGACGGCGACCAGCCTGGCCCTCTCCGTGGATCAGCAGAACGTGGTCTTTGCCCAGAAGACCAAGGGAGGGGACGGAGGTGAAGCGGCCGCGATGGGGCTGGTGCGAACTGAGTTCCCCGAGACCGCCTACTGGAACCCGACGGTGCGCACCGACGAGGACGGCCACGCCCAGGTTTCGGTGCAACTACCCGATAACCTGACCACCTGGCGATTGGGCATCAAGGGCGTCACCGCGGCCACTGAGGTGGGAGAGGTCACCAACGACGTCATCAGCACCCTGGACCTTTTGATCAGGCCCGTCGCCCCCCGCTTCTTCGTCATTGGCGACCAGGCCACCCTCTCCGCCGTGGTTCACAACAACACCGACCAGGCCCTTAACGTGGAGGTGTCGCTATCGGCCGAGGGATTAGAGATCGAGGGCGGTACCCAGCAAGTGGAGGTGCCTGCTCACGGCAAGCAGAAGGTCAGTTGGCCAGTAAAGGTCGGGGTTGTGGAGGAGACCACGCTTCTCTTCGCGGCGCAGGGCGGCGGCCTGTCCGACGCCGTGGAGATCACCCTGCCCGTCTACCGCTACTCCACACCTGAGGTGGTGGCCACCGCCGGCACCTTGGACGAGGCGGGGCAACGCCTGGAGGTGGTCTACCTGCCCAGAAGCCACGATCCCACCCAGGGCGAGCTGACGGTTCAGTTGGATCCTTCGCTGGCAGCGGGGATGCGCGACGGCCTGAAATATCTGGAGCACTACCCCTACGAGTGCATCGAGCAGACGGTGAGCCGCTTCCTGCCCAACGTGATGACCTACCGCGCCCTGAGGCAGTTGGGCATTGAGGATCCGGAGCTAGCCACGCGCCTGCCTCAGCAGGTGAGCATCGCCCTGCAGCGCATCTACACCGAGCAGCACTACGACGGCGGCTGGGGCTGGTGGCTGGCCGACGACAGCAGCCCCTTCCTCACCGCTTACGTCCTCCTGGGTCTCAACGAGGCCCACCGGGCCGACTTTGTGGTAGATCAGGAGGTGATGGATCGCGCGGCCAAGTTCCTGAGCGGCAGCCTGAAACGTCCTGCCGAGTTGGAAGAGCCCTATCAAGCCAACACCCAGGCCTTCATCCTCTACGTTTTGGCCGAGTACGGGCAGGGCGACCTGGGCCGCAGCGTGGCTCTCTACGAGCGGCGCGAGATGTTGGGCAACTACGGCAAGGCATACCTGGCCATGACCCTGGACCTGCTGGCTCCGGAGCAGCGGGAGAGGGTGGACGCCATCCTCAGCGATCTAACCAGTGCCGCCATCCTCAGCGCCACCGGCGCTCACTGGGAAGAGGAATCGGTGGACTACTGGACCATGAACACCGACACCCGTTCCACGGCCATCGTGCTGGCGGCCCTGGCGCGGCTGGCCCCCGACAGCGGCCTCGCTCCCAACGTGGTGCGTTGGCTGATGGTAGCTCGCAAGGAAGGCCACTGGCCCACCACCCAGGAGACAGCCTGGTCCCTCATCGCCCTGACCGACTGGATGATGGCCACCGGGGAGCTGGAGGCGGACTACGCCTATCGGGTCAGTCTCAACTATGAAAAGCTGAGCGAAGGCCAGGTGACCACCGCGGACGTTGACGAAACGCGCAAGCTTCAGGTGAAAGTGGCTGATCTTTTGAAGGACGAGGCCAATCGGCTGCTCATTGAGCGCGCGGAGCCTGCGGGCCAGGGTCGGCTCTACTACGGCATCTACCTACGCTACTTCCTGCCGGTGGAGGAGGTGGAGGCTCTGAACCGCGGCATCATCGTGGCCCGCCAATACTCGCTCGTGGACGCCCCGGAGCGCTTCGTGGACGGGGCGGAGGTGGGCGACGTGATCCAGGTCAAGCTGACCCTCATCGCCCCTAGCAGCTTGCACTACCTGGTGGTGGAGGACCCCTTGCCGGCTGGCTGCGAGGGCGTGGACGTCAGCCTCAAGACCACTAGCGTGGTGGGTCAGCCTCCGGAGTTGACGCGGGTGGGCGAGGACTGGGGCTGGTGGTGGTTCAGCAACACCGACATGAGGGACGAGAAAGTTGTCCTCTTCGCCACCTACCTGCCCAAGGGGACGTATGAGTATACCTACCTCATGCGGGCCAGCGTTCCGGGCGAGTTCCTGGTCATGCCGGCCAACGCCTACGAGATGTACTTCCCCGAAGTCTTCGGCCGCAGCGACGGAGGGAAGTTCATCGTGACCAGCGCTGAATAATCTAGGACAAGAAACCAGACGTTTGGTTGGTGGGACACCTTTTCGCATCCCAGGAGATCCCAAAGTAGCAATCTACTTGCTCAGACGGGGAAAACCCTGGTTTCTATGCCAAGTTAAGGAAATGGAAATGAAACCTGTTCTTGAAAGCGGGGGCCGAGGAGATGGGCAACTTTCTCGATTGCTTCATACCTTGGCTGAGGAACTTCAGCGCCAGATGGGTTCTGATCTGCGGCTCTTGCTTCTCTATGGCTCCCATGCCAGAGGTGAGGCCCAACCGGACTCCGATGTAGACCTGTTCGTTGTACTGCGCGGGGCATCCGAAGCAGCTCAGGAGAAGGTGCGCCAAGTGGCTTATGAGGTGATGTGGGAGACAGATTTTGCTTACGTGTTCTCCTTGTACCTGACGGATATTCAGCACTACCAAACCCTGGAGCAGCACGGCTCGTCGTTCCTGAGAAACGTTCAAAGGGAAGGAAAGGTGCTGTGGAAAGCTGCCTAGAAGAGAGCCAGCGATGGATGACCAAAGCCCACTCCAGCCTTACGGCAGCAAAGAAACTGTGGCAGGAGACGCTCTTTGCCGAGTCCATCTCGCGCTCCTACTACGCCATGTTCTATGCAGCCAGGGCCGTCTTGCTCCTGGATGGCATTGATGTGAGCAAACATTCGGCGGTCACAGCGGCTTTTGGAAGGGAGTATGCCAAGACAGACAAAATTGATCCCACGTATCATCGGATGCTCCTCGATGGTTTCGAGTGGCGACAGAAGTCTGACTATGACGTCTACTGGCTGGCTACCAGAGAGCGGGCAGAGAAGTGCCATCAAGACGCAGAGTCGTTCGTGGCTCAAGTTGAGAGGTCACTAATGGGTGACCAGCGTATGTGAGGATGCCGAATAGCCACAGGAACTTGCACTACTCAAGAAGCCACCTGCGCAGTCGCACAGGTGGCTTCTTATTGAATGCACAGAGTTGCCATCAAGTCGCTTTGAGTCTATAATTGGACTGGCGATGGCAAGCATGGTTACTCTGATAGGTTTTGTGATTCTACGGATTCTGACGTTCAAAGGGATATGATGGACATTGAGGCAGAAAGGCAACATCTACTGAAGCAGATCCGCCAGCACGCTGATCCGGAGTACCAGGTTACGGTTAGGAGGACGGTCCCCACGGGACTCAGGGTGTACGGCCTGCGAGTGCCTCAGCTTCGGGCCATTGTGTGCACCTGGGGACGCGACCACAAGCAGGTGGCCTGCGATGACCTGGTAGCCCTGGTGGACTCCCTCTGGAATGGAGCGTCGCGCGAGGAGCGGATGCTGTTCACTTATTTGTTTGAACACTATAAGCCCTTGATTCCCGACCTGACCAGGGCCCACTTCGAGCGCTGGCGTCGGGGGCTTGACAACTGGGAAGTGACTGATGGGCTGGGATGGGTGCTGGCATTCTGGCTGTTGGGGGATCCGGACACCCGGCT
Organism: uncultured Anaerolineae bacterium; assembly: GCA_964592085.1. Lineage (GTDB taxonomy): Bacteria > Chloroflexota > Anaerolineae > VGOG01 > VGOG01 > CAZQDO01. The sequence goes on from CAZQDO010000052.1 coordinate 9,898, forward strand.
GGATTACCTGGGGGAGCTAATCGCCGACGAGGACGTGTGGAGTCGTCGGCTGGCGCTGGTGGCCACCACGCCGATCAACCGAGGGCACACAGGCTTCACCATCCCCGACCTGACACTGGAACTCGTTGATCGGGTCAAAGAGGAGCGGCATCCCATGATCACCAAAGCCGTCTCCTGGGCGCTGCGGGAGATAACCAAGTCACACCCGGATCGGGTGACCGTCTACCTGGAGGAGAATCGCGAGCTTCTGGCCACTCACGTCGTGCGCGAGGTGAGCAACAAGCTGCGCACCGGGCTAAAGAGTGGGAAAACTAAAAGTGGGGTGAAATGAGAGATGGCATGGCCTCACCGGCGACCAAGAGGATTCTCATACTCATGTCCGACACTGGCGGCGGACACCGCAGCGCGGCAGAGGCCATCGCCGAGGGTCTGGAGCACATCAGGCCAGGTGAATTCGACGTGCAACTCCTCGATTTCATCACCGACTGCACTCCCCCCCCTCTAAACCGCATCGGCCGGCTGTACCGACCCGCCGTCACCTACGGTGGCCCTCTGTGGGGCTGGTTTGGCGCATGTACGACGGCCACAGGCGAATGGCGATCCTCCTGAAGTTCTTCACCCCCTGGGCCAGGAGCAGACTGACCCAACAGCTTCGCCGAACGATGCCCCAGGCCGTTGTCTCTGTCCACTCCCTGAGCAACCATCTGGCAGTGCAGGCTGTGAGAAGGCTGGACAAGCCCATCCCTGTGATTACTGTGGTCACCGACCTGGTGCGGGCCTACGCCTCCTGGTTCAGCCCCGGCATAGATCTCTGCATCGTCCCCAGCGACGCGGTCTGCCAGAAGGCCCTCGCTTGTGGCCTATCGCCTCAGCAGGTCAAAGTGGTAGGTCTGCCGGTGAGCCTGGAGTTTGGGCAGGCGATGGGAGGAAAAAGTGAACGGAAAAAGAAGGTGGGGCTGGACCCAAACTTGCCAGCCCTTCTCCTCGCAGGAGGCGGCGAGGGGATGGGGAAGGTCTTCCCTATCGCCAGAGCCATCGCCGAGGCGCGGGTGCCAGCCCAACTGCTGGTAGTAGCTGGTCGCAACGGGCCGCTGAGACGGAGACTCGAAAGGACGGCCTGGAAGATCCCGACCAGGGTCTTTGGCTTTGCGGACAACATGTCGGAACTGATGGCCGCCTCTGATGTGATCATCACCAAAGCCGGACCGGCCACTATTAGTGAGGCCATTGCCTGTGGGCTGCCCATGGTCATCAGCGGAGCCATTCCCTACCAGGAGGACCTCAACGCCGCCTATGTCATAGAAAACGGCGTGGGTCACCTGGCTGAAGAGCCGGGGGAGATAGCCAACCTTTTGCGGGAGTGGCTGCAGCCAGGAAATGAAGCGCTAAGCTGGATGGCCCGAAATGCCCGCCGCCTGGCGCGGCCGGAGACAACTCTGGAAGTTGCTCGCTTGATCGCAGAGCTTTGCCATTGAGGAAACAAAGCAATGATCGGGATAGAAGAAGCACGGCAGTATTACACCGGCTCCGACGCGGCCCATGATTTCGACCATGTGCTGCGAGTGCTGACCCTGGCTGAGCGCATCGGCCAGGCCGAGGGAGCTGCCTTGGACATTGTGCGGACGGCCACGCTCCTCCACGACGTAGCTCGCGCTGAGGAGAACCGTACTGGGGCTTGTCACGCCAAGACAGGGGACGAGCAAGCCCGGCAAATCTTAGTCGGACACCCCGCCGATAAGGTCGAGGCCGTGGCTCAGGCCATCGCCTCTCACCGCTTTCGAGATAGCGTTATACCCCAAACGCTGGAAGCCAAAGTCCTCTACGATGCCGACAAGCTGGATGCCATAGGAGCCATCGGCATCGCCCGAGCCTATGCCCTGGCCGGCCAACGAGGTCAGCGCCTCTGGGCAGAAATCCCCGCTGGCACACTCATTGAGTCACAGTCCACCGATCACACGCCGGTTCACGAGTTCATTTTCAAGCTCTCCCGACTCAAAGACGCCCTCTTCACTGCCACTGCCCGTCAGATAGCCGAAGACCGCCACCGCTATCTGGTCGAGTTCTTCGACCGTCTGGCGGACGAAGTACATGGACAGCGCTAACAGAGAATGAGCATTTCAAATCCATTGTATATCATTGAACCAGAATGAAATATATCGAAAACTTTAAGGTTTTTCAGGAAGATTTTAAGGTTTTCCCCCGTTTTCCATTTGCTTGCTCCGACAAAAGCCGGTATAATATGGTCGGTGCAACTCCTGACGTGGGGACGCAGGAGCCTAATTGAAGAAGGCGAGGTCGCTTTGCCGAGCCTCCGGAGACCTCGCCTTCCCTTCTCACTCCCAATCCTCACCAAACCTACTGATGTCCTAAAAGCCAAAGTAACAAAATGACGTGGACTAATCTATAGGAGATTGACAAATGGAAGAGTTGGAAGAAAAACTGGACGGCAGGATGACTTTGCTCAATGCTAGAGAAGCTGCTCAATACTTGCGGGTAAGCTTATTCACTTTGAGCAGGATAGAGAGGGATGGCGGGTTGGTTCCCTTTCGCACCCCTGGTGGCCATCGTCGGTACAGCGTGAGGATGTTGCACGAATATCTCGAAAACAGCCGTAATTCTTGGAGCCACAAGGCTCCCCCTGTACCGGATCAAGAAGAAGCTGTCCCTGAAGAGGTCGAGAAACTGCAATTGGAGATGGTTCAAGTCTAAATCTCTCCAACTGAATGGCTCAATTGCAAGTAGAGATGTTAAGCACAGCCGAGGTCAGCAGCCCTCGGCTGTTTTCTTAAAAATGGATCATTTCAGCCTTCTGTGATATAATTGGCACGGTTAGAAGCGGAAAGACCCAGCGGCCACTTGGGGAAAGAGCCATGCTAAAACGAGGCAAAGCCCGGCTTTCGAGCACAGATTACGACAAAGAGCGGGAACACATGGTAGAGAGTCAGTTAGCGCGCCGTGGCATCATGGACAAACGAGTGCTGGATGCCATGCGCCAGGTGCCTCGCCACCTGTTCGTTCCCCAGGACATGCGTGATCTGGCCTACTGTGACGGCCCCCTGCCTATCGGGCACGGGCAAACCATTTCGCAGCCCTACATCGTGGCGCTGATGACGGAGCTTCTGGAGCTCACAGGGGATGAAACAGTGCTGGAACTCGGTACGGGATCCGGCTACCAGGCAGCCATCCTGAGCCGCTTGGCTGACCAGGTTTACAGCATAGAGCGTCACGATGTATTGGCCCGACAAGCCGAGAAGGTCCTCTCCCAGTTGGGCTACGACAACATCGTGATCAAGGTAGGCGATGGCACCCTGGGCTGGACAGAACACTCCCCTTACGAAGCCATCATCGTTACTGCAGCCGCGCCAGATATCCCGGAACCATTGACAGGCCAGTTGGCCGATGGGGGACGTTTGGTGGCTCCGGTGGGGAGCCGGTGGTCCCAGGTTTTGGTCAGAGTCAAACGTCAAGGTGAAACGCTGGCCAGGGAGAGCCTAACCGCCGTGGCCTTCGTGCCTCTGGTGGGAAAATACGGTTGGTAGTAGGACTAATGACACTGGAGAGGGTAAGGGCAATTTTCGCCGATCGGCTACACGCAGGCCAACAACTGGCCGAGGAGATGCTGCACAGAGGATATGCTGACGAGAAAACTGTCATCCTGGCCATCCCGCGCGGTGGTGTGACGGTAGCCTATCCTGTAGCCAAAGCTCTGAGGGCTCCCCTCAGTCTGGTCATACCCCGTAAGATCCCCATCCCCGGCAACCCCGAGGCTGGCTTCGGTGCTGTGACCGCCGATGGCACGGTGATCCTCAATCAACCCCTGGTGGCTCGACTCGGCTTTCCTCCGGGGGAAATCGCGACCCTGGTGCAGCAAGTCCTGGGCGAGGTGCGACGGCGGGTCGAAGAGTATCACGGTACCCGCCCCCCACCAGAGCTAAAGGGCAAGATAGCTATTCTCATAGATGATGGGCTGGCTTCGGGCTTCACTATGATCGCAGCCATCAGGGCCGCACGGCGGCAGGAGCCAACAAAAGTGGTGGTGGCTGTACCAGTGAGCCCGGCCAGCTCTATGCGGAGAATTGAACCTCTGGTAGATGAACTGGTATGTCTAGTAGTGAGAGAAACCCAGGGCTTTGCCGTAGCCAGCTTCTACCAGGACTTTCCCGATCTCACCGACGAGGAAGTCAAAGCCTACCTGAGGGCAGCAGAAAATACTCTGTAAATCCTTCAATAGCTGGCTAACCAGAGCATACCATATATAGTATCTATTCTATCAGAATGACCACATATATAGTGCTTCTGTCAGGAAGACCCACTGCAAAAGTCATTTATGTAAAAATACTTGACATATCACTATCTTTGTGATATAATATAGGTGACTTGAAAGTAAATGCGACTGAGACCCATCTAGAGAACACTGAATCGCCGGGGGCAGATAGGTCGCATTTTTTGTGTGGGTCTCTCAGGCCCTGCTGGGAACAGGGTGGGAATTAAAATCAGATGATGAAGTTCAACCTGGCTCGCTTGCTAGAAGGACCGGTCGGCTCCAAAATGAGCTTCGAAATAGACGAGGCTCAACCGAGGCTGGCAGAAGATCTGAGTGTAGATTTTATACGGGGAATCATTGAATTCACTCGCACCAACAGAGGTATCTTCGCCAGCGGGCAGTTACACAGCCAGATTCAACTGGAATGTGCCCGCTGCTTGAAGGCCTTTGCCCAGCCGCTCGATTTCTACCTGGAAGCTCAATTCGCCCCGCCCCCTATTAGGCCTCAAGGAGGACCGACCTTTCTCATTGGGGTGAATGGCCTTCTGGATCCTACCGAGGCATTACGGGAACAGATCCTGTTGGAGTTGCCCATGCGACCGCTTTGTAAGCCCGATTGTCGTGGATTGTGCATTGAGTGCGGAAAAGATCTAAACGAGGGCGATTGCGACTGTGTGAAGGAATCTATTGATCCTCGCCTGGCAAGACTCAAGGAGCTACTGTAAGAACGGAGATTGGATAGGTGCGCATATACCCCGAAAGAGAACTAGACACTGTGACGGAGCTTCTGGAGCGAGCTGAAATCCAGGGCCACCTTACTCTCGACGACATACTGGAGGCCTTTCCGGAAGCAGAAGAGAATCTGGATGAGCTTGAAGAAGTCTTTATCTACTTCCAAGACGTTGGTATTGACATCCACGAGGATGAGCAGGAAGCAATCACTGATAAAAGTGAGGTAGAAGCGAAGAAAGCAGAAAGAGAGAAAAAGGAGGAAAAGCCAACAGAAAAAGACATTCTCGACTTGAGCGGCATCTCCAGCGATGACTCCATTGGCCTGTACCTGAAGGAGATGGCTCGCGTCCCCCTTTTGTCCATTCAAGAGGAAATAAGGCTGGCCAAGCTGTTGGAAAAAGGCGAGGTAGCTCAGCGTCGCTTGGGCAAGGACGGCCACGATGCAGAAGAGCGGAAGATGCTGGAGCGAGTTGTTGACGAAGGCAAAGCAGCGCGAGAACACCTCATTAAGGCCAACACCCGCCTGGTCGTCAGCATTGCCAAGAAATACATGGGGCGTGGGGTGCCCTTCCTTGACTTGATCCAGGAAGGTAACCTGGGATTGATGAAGGCCGTCGAGAAGTTCGACCATTCGCGGGGCTATAGATTCAGCACCTATGCAACGTGGTGGATCCGCCAGACCATCACCCGGGCCATCGCGGATCAGGGGCGTACCATCCGCGTTCCCGTCCACATGAGTGACCGCATCAGAAGGCTCTACAAGGCGTCAAGGAAGCTCGAACAGGAGCGGGGGCGCAAGCCTACTCCTGAGGAGATAGCCGACGAGTTAGGCATGGAACCACGCAAGGTGCGCTGGATGCTTAAAGTATCGTGGCGTCCCATCTCCCTGGAGAAGCCCATAGGTGAGGAGGAGGACAATGAACTGGGCAGTTTCATCGAAGACGACAACGCCACCACTCCCACCCAGAGCGCATACGAGCACCTGCTCAAGGAGAAAATGGAGGAGGTATTGACAACCCTGACTCCCCGCGAGGCTCGCATCCTGCGCCTGCGCTTCGGCCTACTGGATGGAAGAAGCTACACTTTGGAAGAAGTGGGGCAGAAATTCGGCCTGACGCGAGAGCGCATTCGCCAGATCGAAGGAAAAGCGTTGCGCCGGCTGCGCCACCCCCGGCGTAGCCGGCAACTGAAGGAATATCTCACATAAGAAGTCATGGTGCCCCTGTAGCTCAGTGGATAGAGCAGAGGTTTCCTAAACCTTGTGTCGGGGGTTCGACTCCCTCCAGGGGCGTCTCTTACCCAAGTGCAAAAACCTCACGGGAGCCTCTCTGAATCGATCAAGAGAGGCTCATTTCTTTCTCCTTGCCTTTTCGCCCCAGTTGGGCTAAAATCAAGAGTGGAGGAGACCATGGCCAAAGAGACCATCCTGATAGTAGATGATGAAAAGCACATCGTCGAGCTGGCCAGGCTCTACCTGGAGAAAGAGGGCTACCATGTGGAGGATGCCTACGACGGAGCCGAAGCCCTGGCCCAAATAAAGTCTCTGCAGCCGACTCTGGTCGTCCTCGACCTGATGTTGCCGGAGATTGACGGCTGGGAAGTATGCCGTCGGATTCGGGGAGAGTCCGATGTGCCCATCATCATGCTGACTGCCCGCGATGACGACGTTGATAAGGTCGTGGGTCTGGAGATGGGTGCCGATGATTACCTGACCAAGCCATTCAATCCCCGCGAATTGGTAGCCCGCATACGAGCCGTGTTGCGCCGCTATGAAAAGCCCCCCCAACCAGAGCAAGTCATCAAGATCGGCCAGGTGACCATAGATTCCCAACGGCGAGAAGTTACCGTGGGAGACAAACCCGTTGAGCTGCGGACCAAGGAATTCGACCTCCTCATGACCCTGGCTCAGCACAAAGGCATCGTTCTCAGTCGAGATCAACTTCTGGATCTGGTCTGGGGCTTCGACTTCTACGGTCAGACCCGAACAGTTGACGTCCACATCGCCCACCTGAGAGACAAACTGACCGATAGCGGTCTGGTCATTGATACGGTGTGGGGAATAGGATACAAGCTGGTCGCCGACTAAACAGAGAGGGCCAAGATGTTCACCAGCCTGCGCTCGCGGTTGATCGTCTCTTATATCGTCATCATACTCATCTGCCTTGCCCTGGTTAGTCTGGCCTCGATTTTTCTACTGAGCCGTCTCCAAGCCAAGCTCGTGTTTTCGGGGCTGGCTGATGCTGCTGTGCCCACCGCCTATCGAGTATACAACTTCTTGCAGCGTGACCTAACGCCTTCGGAAATCACAGCACTCCTGGAAGAACAGGCTGAGAAACAAGAAGTCCGAATCCTCCTCCTCACATCCAGGGGACAAGTCCTGGCTGACACCCAGGGCGATTGGACCGGAAAACAAGCCAGAATCACCCTGGACGAAATCCCCAATGACTCCAGAACGCCCTACGTCTATGATAAGATAACCACCCCTAGTGGGGACACGCTGCTCTACGCTGCCCTGCGAGCAACTCCTCTCCGTGTCACTGCCGAAGGCGGAGAGGCTCAGCCCCCCATTTTCGTGGCCCTCCTGGCATCACCGCGTCGTGGCCTCAGAACCATCCTCAAAGATATCGCCACGCGCTTCCTCCAAGCCGGTCTCGTGACCCTTGTCATTTCGATTATCTTGGCCTTACTCATTGCCCGTTCCATAGCTAAACCTCTGCAACGCATGACCGCTGCCACCGAGGAAATCGCCCGCGGCAACTATGACCAAACTCTGGACATCACATCCCCCAATGAAATAGGACGACTGGCAACCAGCTTCAACACCATGGCCCACGAGGTAAAAACTTCTCGCCAGGCTCAGCGAGACTTTGTAGCCAACGTGTCCCACGAGCTCAAGACGCCACTGACCTCCATTCAGGGATTCTCACAAGCCATCATGGACGGGACAGCCAACGACGAAGTGAGCCGACATCGAGCGGTGGAGATCATTGGCAATGAGGCCAATCGCATGTCCCGCCTGGTGGACGAGCTGTTGGATCTGGCACGTATAGACTCAGGACAGATCAAGATGCAACGAGAGCCCGTAGATCTGGCCGAGGTGCTGGAAGCCTGCGTCGAGAAATTCGACTTGCAGGCCAAGGAAAGTAACGTGGAGCTGATATGGGACACACCAGTCCTACCGCTGATAACCGGCGATAAGGATCGGCTGGCCCAGGTATTCACCAATCTCCTGGCAAATGCGCTAAAACACACGCCGCCTACAGGTAGAGTAACCGTCAAGGCCCAGGAAATAACACTGACCGAACCGGAAAGAACAGCCTACCCCTCAGTGGAAATCGCCGTAACCGACACCGGAGTTGGAATTCCCCCTGAGGATATAGAGCACGTCTTCGAGCGGTTTTACCAAGTAGACAAATCGAGGGCGGGTCAAGACAGAGGTGTAGGGCTTGGCCTGACGATTGCCAAGCAAATTGTAGAAGCTCACGGAGGCACCATTAGGGTTGAAAGCGTAAAGGATCTAGGAACTAAATTTACCATTGGCTTGCCAGCTAAGTATAATTGTTATTAACTCATTTGTTTATTATTTAGTAGTAGTAGTAGTACTTGTGGAAAAGTGGAGGAGGGTCGGGCCTGAGGACAGTACTCCTAGGGATAGGGGAGGTAAAGCCCAGAGGCACAATTGGTGGACAGAGTGAAGGAGTTTTTGTCAACTGGGTGTGTGGATAAAGCTGTGGATGAAGAAGGGGGATAAAACGAGCTAAATCTACGAGAATTTAGCTAAAATAACGATGCAATTACAAGATATGGGGAAAATCCTTTGAGGCAATCCAACATCTTGGGTTCGGGGAGGAAAAGCACATGGTTAAAGTTATCCCCAAACCCACTCCGTTATCCACAGATAATAAGTAGTTATCCACAAGCTCTGTCAACAAATGAGGAGCATTTCAATTCTGGGGCAAATGTCATTGCGAGTTAATCCATGGCGGGTG
>CAZQDO010000053.1:0-5685 GCA_964592085.1 uncultured Anaerolineae bacterium
GGCCGACGCTGTTAAGGCTATCTTCAAGGAAGAGATCATCCCCTCCACGGCGGACAAGGCGCTCTATGTCATCGCGCCAGGACTCTCCATAGCCACTGCCCTCCTCGCTTTCGCCGTCGTTCCTGTGGGCACGTCTATCCACCTCCTGGGCCGCGAGATCCCCCTATACATGGCCGATGTCAACGTTGGGGTGCTCTACCTCATGGCTGTGGCTGGTTTGGCGACCTACGGCGTCGTGCTGGGCGGATGGTCCTCCAACAACAAGTATTCGCTGATGGGGGCCCTGCGCACTGCGGCCCAGATGATCAGCTACGAGCTGCCTATGGGACTGGCGTTGCTCAGCGTCCTGCTGCTGGTGGGCAATCTGAGCCTGGTGCGGATCGTGGAGTACCAGAGCAGCTTGCCCCTCATCGTGCTCCAGCCTGTGGCCTTCCTCATTTATCTGATTTGCAGCCTCGCCGAGGCCGGCCGCACTCCCTTCGATCTGCCGGAGACGGAGAACGAGTTGGTAGCTGGCTACACCACTGAGTACGGGGGAATCAAATTTCCGCTCTTCTTCATGGCCGAGTACCTCCACATGATTACCGCCAGTGCGGTCGTCACCACCCTATTCCTGGGCGGCTGGCAGGGGCCCTTTGCCGACATGCACCCTCTCATCCCGTCGTTTTGGTTCTTCGCCAAGACCGTCTTCATGATCTTCGTTTTCATCTGGGTGCGATGCAGCCTGCCCCGTGTACGCTACGATAAGCTGATGAAGTTCTGCTGGAAGTTCCTGGCTCCGTTGGCGTTGGTTAATCTGGTAGCAACCGCTATCGCAGTGGTCTTGCTCACTTAGAAGTTGGGTATCGAAAATGGTAATCACTGAAGCCGTCAATGGTTTATATCAACTTCTCAAGGCCATGGGGGTCACCCTCAGGTATTTCTTCACCAGGCCCATCACCGTCCAGTACCCTGAGGAAAGGGTTCGCCTCCATGCCCGCTTTCGCGGACGGCACGAGTTGCAGCATCGGGAGGACGGCCTGGAGCTATGCGTGGGCTGCGGCCTCTGCGCGGCCTATTGCCCGGCCGCCTGCATTTATGTCGAGGCCGGGGAAAACACTGAGAATGAACGCTACTCTGAGGGAGAGCGCTACGCCCAAGTCTACGAGATCAACCTCACCCGCTGCATTTTCTGCGGTTACTGCGAGGAGGCCTGTCCCACCGGAGCCATCCAGTTGAAGTACGAGTTCGCCTTGTCCGACTATGGACGGGATGACCTGGTCTATACCAAGGAGCGATTGCTCATCCCCGCCACGCCTCACGTAATTTTGCTGGAGGATTAGCCTTCATGGAATTGGTTTTGTTCATCATTCTGGGGGCCATCGCTATCGCCGCCGCTTTGGGCGTGATTTTCGCCAGGAAGGCCGTCTACAGCGCGCTGTCCCTGCTGGTCAACTTTTGCAGCCTGGCCGGGCTGTACCTTTTGCTCAACGCCCAGTTCCTGGCCGCTGTTCAGGTCATCGTCTACGCTGGGGCCATTGTGGCACTGTTTCTCTTTGCCACCATGCTACTGGGTGGAAGCGATGAAATCTCAAATCTCAAATCCCAAATCCCAAAAAACTACCTGGCCATCGCCCTGGCCGTTGTGTTATTCTTGGAAGTGGGCTACGTTCTCGTTAGTGCAACGCTGACCGGGACTCAAGGCTCCGATACGCCAGAAGTCATCACCATCGTGGGCAACGTCCAAGCCATCGGCAAACTGCTTTTCACCGACTACCTCCTGCCCTTCGAGCTGGCTGCCGTTCTACTCCTGATAGGCATCGTAGGAGCAGTGGTTCTGGCAAAGAGAAAGCCCAATACCCAATATCCAATATCGAATACCCAGGATTGACATGATTCCATCATCGTACTATCTCGCTCTAAGTGCCATAATCTTCATCATCGGCGTCGTCGGTGTGTTGGTGCGGCGCAACGCCATCGTCATCCTGATGTGCATCGAGATGATGATGGGCGCCGCAGGTCTGGCCTTCGTCACCTTCTCCCGCTACCTCAACTCCCTGGATGGCCAGGTCGCCGTCTTCCTGGTGATGGCCGTGGCCGCCGCAGAGGTGGCGGTGGGATTGGGCATCATCGTCTCCATCTTTCGTCACAAGGAGACGACCGACGTGGACGAGATCAACCTGTTGAAGTGGTGATTGGAGATCTGGTCGTAAAACGTAAAGGCATAAAACGTAAGGAGATGCCTCAATGTTGGATTTTGCCTGGTTGATTTTGCTATTCCCTTTGTTGGGAGTGCTGATCAACGGGTTCGTCGGAAATAGGATCGGCAAGAAATGGGTGAGCCGGGTTGCCTGCGCGGCCGTGGGGCTTTCGTTCCTGGTAGGCGTGGGGGTGTTCTTCGCCCTGCTGGGAGAGGAGCACGGGCACACTGTTCCGCTCTTCTCGTGGATCACAGTGGGTGACTTCCAGATCAAGGCCGCCCTCCTGGTGGATCAACTTTCCACCCTGATGACGCTGGTGGTCACGGGCGTGGGCTTCCTGATCCACGTCTACTCCATCGGCTACATGGCTGAGGATGAGCGCTACGCCCGCTTCTTCACCCTGCTCAACCTGTTCATCTTCTCCATGCTGATCCTGGTACTGGCCGACAATTTCCTGCTGCTGTACGTCGGCTGGGAGCTGGTGGGGCTGTGCTCGTACCTGCTCATCGGCTTCTGGTTCGAACGGCCGTCCGCGGCTGAAGCGGGCAAGAAGGCCTTCCTGGTCACCCGCATTGGCGACTTCGGCTTTGCCCTGGGGGTGATGCTCATCTTCGCCACCTTCGGCACGTTGGGCTACGCCCAGGTGTTCGGGCAGGCGTCGCAAGTGCTCACCACCGGTTTGGCCACCGCCATTACCCTGCTGCTCTTCGCGGGGGCAGCGGGCAAGTCGGCCCAGATCCCCCTCTATGTCTGGCTGCCCGACGCCATGGAGGGTCCCACCCCGGTCTCCGCTCTCATCCACGCCGCCACCATGGTCACCGCCGGCGTCTACATGGTGGCCCGCACCCACGTGCTGTTCGAGTTGGCGCCTGTCTCCATGACGGTGGTGGCCGTCATCGGCGCCGCCACTGCTTTCTTCGCGGCCACCATCGCCCTGGTGCAAAACGACATCAAGCGCGTGCTGGCCTACTCCACCATCAGCCAGTTGGGATACATGTTCCTGGCCGTGGGGGTAGGAGCCTACGCTTCAGGTATCTTCCACCTCACCACCCACGCCTTCTTCAAGGCGCTCCTGTTCCTGTGCGCAGGCAGCGTCATGCACGGCCTGTCGGGTGAGCTGGACATGCGCAAGATGGGTGGGCTCAAGGACAAGATGAGGACCACCTACCGCACGTTTTTGGCAGGGGCAGCGGCTCTGGCGGGATTTCCCCTTCTGTCGGGATTTTTCAGCAAGGACGAGATTCTGTGGTACGCCTTCAACAAGTCCATCATCCTGTGGCTGGTGGGCATCGTCACCGCCTTCCTGACCGCCTTCTACGCCTTCCGCGCCGTGTTCCTCACCTTCTGGGGGCCGTCGCGGGTGGACAGGAGGGTGCACGTCCACGAATCGCCGCGCGTTATGACCACGCCCCTGACCATCCTGGCGGTGTTGGCTCTCATCGGCGGGCTGATCGGGATCCCGCACCTCTCCGCCATCGAAGGCTTCCTGGAGCCGGTCTTCGCCCATCACGAAACTGCGCACGCCAGCGGGATCCTGGAATGGGTGCTAATGGCTCTCTCAGGCGTCATCGCTATCGTGGCCATCATTTTGGCTCAGTACATGTACCTGGTAAACCCCAACCGTCCGGGCCGCCTGAGCCAGCGATACGCCTCCCTCTACAAGCTGCTGGCCAACAAGTATTACGTGGACGAAATCTACATGGCGGGGATCGTCAACCCGCTGCGGAACCTGGCCGGCTTCCTGAGTCAGACCTTCGACGCAGGGGTTATTGACGGCGCGGTGAACGGCGTGGCTGCCTTCTTCGGGCGGACTGGCGAGGAGACGCGCAAGCTACAAACGGGCTACGTGCGGAATTACAGCCTGGCCATGCTGGTGGGTGTGGTTGTGATGCTTGGCTACCTGATCCTGAGGTAAAGAACGTGAAACGTGGAGTCTTTCGGATTTCGCAGGGTGATAGTACCGGAGTCCCCAACTTGTTGGGGGCACGTCTCGGCAAACCCCAACAAGTTGGGGACTCCGACTCGCTATCCATGCAAACTCCCAAAGACCCGAAACGTGAAAGAGGTCTGGCCGCATGAATGAACTGGGGTTCCCTATCCTCTCGATAATAACATTCTTCCCCTTGGTTGGGGTACTGGTGATCCTATTCATCCCTAGAGACAATGTGCGGGTGATAAAGAACCTGGCCTTTGCCGTTGCCGCAGTGGATTTCATCATCTCTTTGGGCCTCTTCTTCGCCTTCCAGTCCGACAGTGCCCAGATGCAGTTCGTGGAACACCTTCCCTGGATCGAGAATCTGGGCGTCAACTATCATCTGGGCGTGGACGGCATCAGCCTCTTCCTGGTGCTGCTGACCACCCTCCTCAGCCCCATCGCCATCCTGTCCTCCTGGACGGCCATCACCGACAAGGTGAAGGAGTACATGGTCTTCATGCTGCTTCTGGAGATGAGCATGATCGGCGTGTTCGTGGCCCTCGATCTGTTCCTGTTCTTCGTCTTCTGGGAGGCAACCCTGATCCCCATGTACTTCCTGATCGGGCGCTGGGGTGGAGCACGCCGCATCTACGCCGCCGTCAAGTTCTTTCTCTACACCTTCGCTGGCAGCGCGCTGATGCTGATAGCCATCATGGTGCTGTATTTTATGAACGCGCGGGCCACTGGCCAGCCTACTTTCGACCTGCTCCAGTTGTTGCAGTTCGACGTGCCTGCCGCCGCCCAGACCTGGCTATTCCTGGCCTTCGCCCTGGGCTTTGCCATCAAGGTGCCTCTGTTCCCCTTCCACACCTGGCTGCCCGACGCCCACGTGGAAGCACCCACCGCCGGCAGCGTGATCCTGGCCGGCGTCCTGCTGAAGATGGGGGCCTACGGCTTCGCCCGCTTCTGCCTGCCGCTCTTTCCCGACGCCTCGCTGACCTTCGTGCCCCTGATGTCCGTCCTGGCCATCATCGGCATCGTCTACGGCGCGCTGGTGGCCCTGAGCCAACGAGACGTCAAGAGCCTGGTGGCCTACTCCAGCGTCAGCCACCTGGGCTTCGTGGTGTTGGGCATCTTCACCCTGAACGCCCAGGGGGTATCGGGCGGCATCCTGCAGATGGTCAACCACGGCCTCAGCACCGGCGCCCTGTTCCTGCTGGTGGGCATGCTCTACGAACGCCGCCACACCCGACTGATCGAGGACTTCGGGGGGCTGTGGAAGCAACTGCCGCTGTTCGGCGTCTTCCTACTGATCGTCACCCTCTCCTCCATCGGACTGCCCGGCTTGAACGGCTTCGTCGGCGAGTTCACCATCCTGGTCGGCACCTTCCGCGCCAACGTGGTCTACGCCGTCTTTGCCGCCCTGGGCATCATCCTGGGGGCCTGGTACATGCTCACCATGTTCCGCCAGGTGATGCACGGGCCGCTGGACAAGCCAGCCAACCAAGAATTGAAGGACCTGACGAGGCGTGAGATCGCCGTCCTGGTGCCCATCGTCGTCCTCATCTTCCTGATCGGCGTTTTCCCCAA
>CAZQDO010000053.1:5785-18802 GCA_964592085.1 uncultured Anaerolineae bacterium
TCGCCGTCCTGGTGCCCATCGTCGTCCTCATCTTCCTGATCGGCGTTTTCCCCAACCTGTTCTTTGATAAGATGGGGGCGTCGGTGACGGCGTTGTTGGCTCAGGTCGGCGGGCCGTGAAACGTCAAGACGTGAAGGTATGATATGAGTATTGAGATCCCTAGCCTGAATCTTATAGTTCTTGCCCCGCAGTTCATCATTATCGTCACAGCGCTCGTGGTTCTATTGGCTGATCTCTTCAGGGGCGAGGAACAGAAAACCCTGCCGGCTTGGCTTAGCCTGGCAGGAGTGATTCTCTCCGCCGCTGTCATGCTGGTGACGTGGGGCCGCGAAGCGTCCAGCTTTCAGAGCCCTGTCCTGAGCCTTGCCGAAGGGCTTGTCCTGAGCCCTGCCGAAGGAATGGCCGTGGCCGACGGCTACAGCCTGTTCTTCAACCTGATCTTCTTGATCACAGCAGGGTTAGCGATTCTCATCTCCATCGAGTACGTGATTCGGGAAGGGCTGGCCGTCGGCGAGTACTACGCCCTGCTCCTCCTGGCCACCGCCGGCATGATGCTGATGGGCGCGGCCACCGACCTGATCATCGTCTTCCTGGGACTGGAGATCCTCTCCATCCCCCTCTACGTGCTGACGGGCCTCAACCGGGCTCGGTTGGAGTCCGGCGAGGCGGCTCTGAAGTACTTCCTCCTGGGTGCTTTCGCCTCGGGCTTCTTTCTCTACGGCATCGCCCTGACCTACGGAGCCACCGGCACGACCAACCTGACGGGCATCATCGGCTTCCTGGGGAGTGCTAATGCGGGGCCTTATCTAACCATCGGCCTGGGCCTGCTCCTCATCGGCTTTGCCTTCAAGGTGGCGCTGGTCCCGTTTCACATGTGGGTCCCTGACGTGTATCAAGGAGCGCCCACCTCGGTCACAGCCTTCATGTCGGTGGGAGCCAAGGCCGCTGGCTTCGCAGCCCTGGTCCGCGTGCTGCTCTACGCCTTCCCGACCCTGGAATCGAGCTGGACGGTCCCCCTGGCGGCACTGGCGGCGCTGACCATGACCCTGGGCAACCTATCCGCCATCGCTCAAACCGACATCAAGCGCATGCTGGCCTACTCCAGCATTGCCCACGCTGGCTACATCCTGGTGGGCGTCGTGGCTGCCAATGCCGCTGGCGCGGCAGGCATCCTCTTCTACCTCCTGGCCTACGCCCTCATGAACGTGGGCGCCTTCGCCACCGCCATCGTCGTGGGAAAGCGGGGTGAGCCCGGAGTGGAGATCGCTGACTACGCTGGCCTGGCCTCTCGCCACCCCTCCCTGGCGGCGGCCATGGCCATCTTCATGCTCTCCCTGGCTGGCGTTCCGCCCCTGGCCGGCTTCATGGGCAAGTTCTACCTCTTCAGCGCCGCAGTCCAGGCTGACCTGACCTGGCTGGCCCTCGTCGGCGTCCTCAACAGCGTCCTCTCCGCCTTCTTCTACCTGCGAGTCATCGTGGTGATGTACATGCAAGAGGCTGAGGAGCCAAAGCCCCTCAGCCTATCCTGGCCCCTGGGTATAGCCGTCGCCCTGGCCGCCCTGGGCACCCTCGCACTAGGCCTGTGGCCCTCGCCTCTGTTGGATATGGCTCAGCAGGCTATTGGGGCTCTGCTGGGGGCTTGATTCCCTTTCCTCGGCAAAACGAAAGCAAAAGGCCTCGCCCCCGGTTTCCCACGAGCGAGGCCTTTTCCTTTGCAGAAGAAGCATACGGTTCTTTTTTCACTCAAGCGCTGAGCCTAACGAGAGCATCAGGGGCGGGGCGGTGTGAATCCTGAACATTTTCTGCGCGTAACCATCCTGGAGAATTCGCACCGCTTACCCTGGGGCGTAAGCCCCGTCCCTTGCATACAGGGTTGGGCTGTGTAACTAATTACATATTTCACCTGAGCATAAAACTGCTCTCTTTTCTCGCATTTTATGTTCTGCGAATTCAGAACAACAGCGAACATTATGGTCAACTAATTAGATTAAGCCAGAGTTCTTCACTTTGATTTGACGCAATCCAATAAAAAGTATTTCGAAACAGGGTATTTAGGAGACTCTCCGTTCCATAGCCTAACACGTTTTTTGCATCATCTATAGAGCAAACATCGACACCATCGCTAAAATCTATTCCCGCACAACCTGCTTCAACAATAATTGCATGAACTTCCTCGAAACTAGGTTGATAGCCAATTCGATGAGCGGCTCGATTTCTGATACTATTCAGCTTTTTTATAACAGAGTATTCTTGCTCGGAAATCACCCCAAGGGCTCGACAAAGAGCTGCCTTTCTAGCAAACATCATACGATCTAAGTCAAGTGCTTCCGGATATGGAACTACGTGCTCAATCATCATTGAGAGTAATCCTTCAAGATTTAGATGGTAACCTAGAATCTCTCCATGTATATTGTAAGACTGACTGAAGAAGTTTTCAAGATGGATATTTATGATGAACCTCCTTACTCAACACCAAAAACACAGCCCAACTATTGATTCTAAGACGATTTTGGGGTACAATCTCCCACTCTTCGCCAAGCCCTGAGCAAAGCATTTCTTCTTCTTCACCTCGCCGGTGCCGGTGGGCGAAAAATGCGGGGCGGCGTCCTGGCCCTTGTCCTGGCCGGGCTTTCAGCCACAGGCAATGATGGCTTCAGGGTACACTAATGGATGGTAAGCACACCACACAACCTTTGGCTTGGCCTGACCGATTCCTTGCGCTACACAGCCACAGACTGAGTCTGCTCTACCAGCTTCTCCTGCAGCCAGAGGTTCACCAGCGTCTCCACGTCCACCCCACGTCGGCGCGCCTGTTTCTCCACTAATGAAAACAGGTCTAGCTCGACCGGCACCGCACAGGTGATCTTGAACTCCACATCCGGGGCATCGGTATCGAAGTCCGTGAAGTCGTGTGTGTCCCAAAATTCACCCATTTTCTCCAGAGTATCGGCTTTTGAAATGCTGCTTAATCTATCTGCGTCCATAGGTTCTGCGCTCCTTCTGGCTCATATCACGCGCGCTAATGATGATTGCCGTCGCTGTGTCGGGCTTGTACACAAAAAACACTGCCAGGTATCGCCCACCGAAAGTTTGTCCGAAAGCGACATACACATCATCCCCTTTCGTATGACCTTTCTCAGCGAATCGAATGCGGGGATTACTGAGCAAAACTTGCCGCGCTTCTCGGACTGTCACGTGATGCTTGGATTCAAGTTTATCCTCAATGTTACCAGGACAAACAACATAGTCAATACGCATGTGACTTGAGCCTTTCCTCCGCTTTGTCACACGACAGATCGGTTTGCGGGAATCCGAATAGGACGGTTGTCTGCACCACGGCCAGCGCCGGCGGGCGAGAAATGCGAGGCGGCGTCCTGGGTCTTGCGCTGGTCGGGTTTCTACCAATGCTCAAACCCTTGTCAGCTCTTCAATCTCTCGAATCAGCCGTGGGAGATTGGCTCGCGTGAAACTCATCCCAGGCGCAGGAACACGGTTGTGTTTGATGTCAGGAGGCACATGCTTATGATGCGGGAATGTTGAGGCCAAACTCGGGTCTTGTGGATGCGGAAAGTCGTCGTACCAATACAGTCGCTCTGCGCCCCGATACACTTCGTAGCCATACGACGTGATCAAGCCTGCGTCGAAATCCAGTTCTTCTCTCAGACGTAGCCGGATGCCGTTTGAGAACAACACTTCTCCTTCGGCAATGCCCGTGTACGGGCTGTCAGACCAAACCGCCACTGTGGAACGCTCTACAGCAGCGGAATGCAGCAACTCAGCCACGAAGCGGCTGTAGTCAGTCAGCGACTTCAGGGGATCACCCATCATCTTCAGTAAGCAGGCTGAACACGTAGGGCTTCAACCAACTCCTGTTGTTGGATTTGCTGAGTGTAGGCTTCTTTGCGCCGCAGCCAAGTCTCATAAATCCCCTTCCACCGACTGAAATCTGCGCGGGTCTCATCGTAGGCATCATAGTGTGCTAACTCACCTGCCATAAGTGCAGTGTAGAAGTCCTCGCTGAGAACGCCGTACTTTTCCTCATAGAGAGTCAAGCGACGCTCAAGCAACTTCATTTCAATAATCAGTTCGTGAATGTCCATTTTTGCCTCAAATTTACGCCCTGTCACCATAGCGCTATCGCCGATTGTGGCTTTGTCTTGATTATACCCCAACAGCGGCGTTTGCACAAACGCAAAACGCCCCGCTTTCTTCACCTCCACCGGTGTCGGTGGGCGAAAAACGCGGGGCGGCGTCCTGGGCCTGGTCGGGCTTTCGCCGACAAGCAACGATAGCTTCAGGACACACCAGAGAGCTCAATCAGTCACCCGCTGCCACCAGCACCCGCTCTGCCACCTCCGGCAGCTCGATAGGTGCAAACATTGACGCCGGGTAGAGATAGCCATCAGGCTCTGACTTGTCCTCATCAATGACGCGAAGCATGTTGTGCAACTCTGCCTCCGCGTCCGGCAGCGTGCGGTAGACTCTGCCCAGAATCAGGCTTGCCGGATTGCTGTCGTTGTTGATACAAATTACAAACTGAAACTCTCTCATCGAATCACCCTCTTGATTTTGAAATCCTTACGGCCTATGCCATGCGCCTCAAACCAGTGTATCTCGGCTTCGTAGATTGTACCGTCCGCTAGCTGCACAGTTGCTATGCCCTTCATCTTCCGCCAGCGACCCCTGCCGTAAGTGCGCTCCAGGTAGCGGCGGATGTACACACCTCGACCCGCTGCGATTGTCTCAATGTCGCTAATGTTGCTGAGGATCTCGAATCCTATCTCATCCATCACCCCTCACGTCCACATGCCCGTGTAGATGATCTCCCCGCTTTCTTCGCCTCGACCGGTGCCGGTGGGCGAAAAATACGGGGCAGTGTCCTGGGCGCTGCCCTGGTCGGGCTTTCGCCGACAAGTGACACAGCTTCAGGGCAAACCAACGAAGGCTAGGCAACCTTTGCTCCTGCCAACCGCTCAGCCAGCCATAGGTTGACCAATGTCTCAGGCAGAATACCACGCGCACGAGCCTGAACCTCAAGCTGCGCATAGACTTCCGGGTCGACTGTCACCCGCCGCCGGCGCTTGGCCCTGACCTCGAATTCAACCTCGTGGGTTTGATCCCAGTAGTCGTCCAGACTATGGGTATCCCAAAACTCACCGATCCCTTCCAGTGTACGTGCCTTCGAGATGCTGGTGAGTTGCGTGTCACTTTTTTCGCTCATAGCGTCTCCGCTCCTTCTTGTCCATATCCCGTGCACTCAGGATCAGAGCTGTGTTGTCCGATTTGTGGATGAAAAACACGATCAGATAGCGGCCTGCATCCGTCTGCCCACTCGCTGAGTACACGTCCTCACCCGATCTATGCCCTGATTCCACAAAACGATACCGTGGACGATTGAAGAATACCTCCTCAACCTCATCCTGTGTGACCCCGTGCTTCACGGCCAGTTTCTCGAGAATATCGGGCAGCCAGATGAAATCGTCAATGTACATCAACAAGCTCTGTTCACAAGGCGCTGTTTTGGGTGGTGACTCATTTTGATTATACCCCAACAGCAGCATTTGCACAAATGCAAACCGCCCCGGTTTCTTCACCTCGACTGGTGCCGGTGGGCGAAAAAGCGGGGCGGCGTCCTGGGCTTGTCCTGGTCGGGCTTTCGCCGGCAAGTAACGAGGGTTTCAGGGCACACCATTGAGGGCAGACTGCCTACCATATACCTACGCCGGCTGCTGTTTATCTATAAGGCGCTCGCGCAAGCGTGTTATGACTTCAGGATTCAACCCCGCATCCGGTTCCACCACCTCCCGTTCCGCCAGCACCGCCTCGATCTCATCAAACGAAGCCTGCCCCAGGCTCTGCAGTAAAGCTGTGAACGATGCCCGTTGTTGAGCCATTGCTTGCTCGGGCACAGCCTGGACAGTGTAAGCCAGTGTCGCCTGGCGCGTGAGGGTGTACACTATGTATTGATTCAATGAGATCCCTTCACGTTCAGCTAGGGCTGTCAACTGATTGTGGAGCGTTCCCGGCAAACGGACTGTTAATCTACTCATTTCCACTCTCCTTGAACTCGATACTACACCTGACCCGCTAGCTGGATGATAGCCTCTGCGGGGGTAATGACTCGCAATCCGAGTGTTTCTTTGGCAGTTCTAAAGTCTCGCACATTCGAAGTGATGACCGTAGCCCCGGCATTCATCGCGCAATCAATGACGTGTTCATCCCCTGGATCGGGTGAAATGGGCCGCCACGAATAGTGAACGACCACGAACTGCGCTTTGGACAACAAAGTTCCCAAAACAGGTTTGAGGCGCTGCCAGCGTGTCTCAGATAGCTTGCGGGACAAAACGTCAGTATACTCGTAAGCGAGGGCATCGCACACACAGGCCTGCAACAAGCCGGCAAGCCAGGCGTCAATAACAAGACCAGCAGCGCCACCGCGCTTGGTCAGACCTTCAAAGACAACGTTGCTATCAATAACAACACGCGACAGGGAAGCTGCATCCATGGCATTATTATAGCACCGTATTTGGTGTCACGCAAGTTGCAGGGTACAGGTTGCGGCTTTCACACATACCAAAACACACGCCGCCCCGCCTTCTTCACTTCCACCGGTGCCGGTGGGCGAGAAATGCGGGGCGGCGTCTTGAGCCTTGCCCTGGTCGGGTTTTCGCCAAAGGCAATGAGGGCTTCAGGGTACACCAACGAGAGCTAGACGGCATCCAGCTTGCCCAGCCCCCTACGCAGTCTTGCCTAGTCGGTTGACTGTCACGCTCTGAATCAGCTTGATGTTTACCCTGAGCCATTCATTAACCAACTCCTGAAGGTCAACTTCTTGTTCATCCGCTAGTTGACTCATGAAATCGTCAACATCCGGTTCAAGGTAAACAGGGAAGCTGAACTTGGCACCAGAAGCGTAGAACCTACCGCGCTCACCCTTAGAAAAATCATACTCTGCTTTCATAGATTTCCCTCTCGATACTGTCTTGCCTCTCTGCTTGTAGCTTTTCGTGCCGAAATGATGCGAATCTCGCACAAGTTATCGTCCATTCGCTCAAACGTGTGCACAACGACACGTAAGACCCCACTGCTATCAACGCCCATCGTTATCCACCGATCTTCGTACTCGCTATGTTCGTCGTCGTAGATAGAAAGTTGACTGGGGTCGCGAAACACGGTTGCTGCTCTACGAAAAGACACTTTGTGTTCGTGAATGTTTGCCCTCTCTTTTGTAGGGTCCCACTCGAATTTGTACTCCAAACGCCCCCCTTATAGAGTTGATCACCCGCCTTGACTATACCCCAGCAGCGGCATTTGTACAAATGCAAACCGCCCCACTTTCTTCACCTCGACCGGTGCCAGTGGGCGAGACGCTTCTTTCGCCTATGTGAGGATGAGTATCTCTTTGAGAACTACCTCCGCTCCATCGCCTGCCAATCCAGATTTGAGCCGATATTGGGATCGAAGCTCGGATCATCGGTCAGGATATACTCACCCAGGGCATTCGACCAGGCATGATCGTATCCCCCCGGCAGTTCGACGCCGTGCCCCTCGAAGGGATCGTGGTACTCATCCACGCCACGAATCGTCTGGCTAAACTGGGTGGAAAGCCGGTCCATCGTCTCCTGGCGCTGATTGTACGAGTCCATGATCATGTCGCTGATCTGGTTGCTCGTCCGGCTGACGATCTGGCTGATTTGCCCGATGTGTCGAATCTGCTGGATCTGGTTTTGGACCAGGTATTGACTGACCTGCATGTAGCGCGCGTACCATTGCGGGTTCAGCCGGAAGGATCGGATCAGGGCCATGAACATGTCAGAGAGAGCATCGAGCTGGCCCGCCGGCGACCGGAACGAGAAGAGGTAATCGGCTACCCAGAAGATGTTGTCCATCATGCCCATGAACATCGGCGTGGCCGCCTGGGCGACCTCGACAATGCCGAACACGTCCTCCTCAATGTCCCGCTCGCCGTGCCGATAGCTGATGCGGACCCGCCCCCCATCCAGGCTGGTAGCGCCAGAGGGAGCGGCGGGACTGCTGGCCCGCAATTGCTTCGCCAGGCTGGGCAGGTGCTCCTGGTCAACAACTTGTAAACCGGGCATCTGGCCCCGGTAGCGGGGGACAACGATCTCCTGCAATACCTGGAGCGCAGGGGCAGGCGGCCTGACCTCGTTCCCATAGTACTGGCTTCCCATGGGGAACATCATTTTGACCATGGGGTTGTTAGTCCAGTAGCAGGGAATACTGGGGAAGGCCTCGAACGCCTCCTCGTCCTGGGGGCTGTAGGCTCGAAAGGCGATGAAGGCCGGCCTCCCTGGGTTGTTCATCAGCCAGTGGACGCCCCCCTCGAACTCCCAGTCCGCCGGGATGAGCAGACGAAATGCCTCCACGCCAATACCTTGCTGGTCAACGCAGGAGACGGTTTTAAGGCGCATCCCCCACCCCCCAGCGGGGCTCTCGTCAGTGGAGGCCCTTTGGCGAATCAGAGAGGAGCCACAGTAAGCGCAGATGATCCGTTCGCTATCCACCGGCGGCAGAGGTGCGCCGCACTGAGGGCAGCGATCTGGCACGACACCGGGTGATGCCATCTCCGCCTACCTCACTGTTCTTGCGATTGCTTCCGAGCTTGCTCAGCCATCAACTGCTGCAATTTGGTCAGGGATTGGGACTGCGAAGTGCCCTCAATGGCTTTGGTGGCGATGTCCTGCACCTGGCCGTAGGCCTTGTCCACCTGCTGTGAGAGTTTCGCAATCTGCTCATTTTGCTCCGCCGCTGTTTTCTCCAGGGATTCAATCCGCGTGTTCAGAACGTTCCGCTCGCCATCGAATTCCTTTTTGAGGAGCTCCTCCCTGTTTTTGGCCTCCGACTCCACTCTCTGTACGGCTTCCTTAACCGCTTTATTGACCGCTGATTCCAACTCCTTGGGAAAAGCGCTGACCTGCTTTCGCAGCTCGTCCAATTCGGTTTCTTTTTCGACGACAGCTTTTTCCCTGTCGGCCAGTTCCCTTTCCATCTGCTCTCTTCTGTACGTGCTTTCTCTCTCCAGCCTCGCTTTTTCGTCTTCGAACTGCTCTCTGGCCAGTTGTTGCTCACGTTGAAACGCATACAGGTACTCTTCTTTCTCCCGCTCACGGCGCTTCCGCTCCTCGGCATCTCGTTCTTTGGTTTCTGCCGAGTGAGCTTGCTTCTCTTTCTCCCACTCCGTGCGCAGCGTTTCTATCTCCTGGGTTAATTCCTCCTTGCGCGCAGCCAATTCAGCTTCGGTTTGTTGACGCCTTTGATGTTGAGCTTCTATCAAGGCAGCCAGACTCAAGGCCGATCTCTCTATCTCGTAGATTTCTTGAAGCTCTTTTTGTTTGGCTTCAACCGCTTGCTGAACCTGACGATATTTGCCGACTTCCTCTTCCAATCTATCAGAGAGTTGGCCGAGGAGCTTCCCCACCTCTAACTTAAGGGTGCTGACCTCTTGGACGATCCCCTCTGTGGACAGGGAATCGGTCACCTCCACCGCCTCCTTGACCTTCTTCTCTTCGGCTCTTTCTTCAGGCTTGAGTTGCGCTGCCCGCCGTTCCTCCAGGTGCTGCAGAACCTCATTGTAAGC
Source organism: uncultured Anaerolineae bacterium (assembly GCA_964592085.1). Classification (GTDB taxonomy): domain Bacteria; phylum Chloroflexota; class Anaerolineae; order VGOG01; family VGOG01; genus CAZQDO01. The sequence continues at coordinate 15,384 of CAZQDO010000053.1, forward strand.
GGCCAGCATCTCCTTCTTGGTGTTTTTCATGGTGACGCTTTGAGGCTTAAACTCCCGGTTTGTCATTTTTGCGATCCTCCTCTCGTGTTGTTCAAAATAGGGGCACTCTTTCTGATTATACCCCAACGACAGCGTTTATACAAATGCACACGACATGAGATAATGCGTCTCGGTCTCCCCGATCACGGCAAAGCCCAGCCGCTCGTAGAGGCTTCGCGCCGGGTTGACTTTGAGAACTTGCAGCTCGACGGGAACGCCTCTGCTGTCGGCTTCGTCGAGCAAGGCTCGAACCAGTTCCGTCCCGATCCCCTGGTCCTGACGGTCTGGTGTGATCTCAATGACGGAGAGGAAGATGCCGTCTTCTCGCCGCTCAACCGAGATGCACCCGATGGGGGCTCCGCCGTCCTCGATGATCTGGCACGCGGTGGGATCGAAGCGGTCGCGGAAGTGCTGGGCTTGCCACTGTTCGTCCCAGCCCCACGTCTCCTCAATGCAGGGCCTCAGCGTGGCGCAATGCAACCACCACAGGAAATCGTAATCCTCTTGAGTCGCGGGCCGGAGGGAGATTTGCATCGTATCAACAAGACCTGACGGGCCTGCCCTGAGCCTATCGAAGGGTCTGAAACCCGCCAGGTCTCAAAGCTAATAGGCGTTCTTGCTGGTGAAGGTGTTGAAGATGGTCCTGAGGATGATCTTGAAATCCAGGAGGAGAGACCAGTTCTCAATGTACCAGAGGTCGTACTTGGTTCTATCGGCGATGGAGGTGTCGCCCCGCAGGCCATTGACCTGGGCCCAACCAGTGAGGCCGGCCTTCTCGCGGTGCCTGTCCATGTAGCGGGGGATGCTCCGCTTGAACTGCTCGACGAAGACAGGGCGCTCAGGCCGCGGCCCGACCAGGCTCATCTCGCCCAGGAGGACGTTGATGAATTGAGGCCATTCGTCAATGGAGAAACGACGGATGAAGGCCCCCAACCGGGTGCGGCGCGGATCGTTTTCAGTGGCCCAAACGGGACCTGTCTCGGCCTCGGCATCCTGTCGCATGGAGCGAAATTTGATCACCCAAAACGGCTTGGCATCCAGCCCCATGCGCACCTGGGCGTAGAAGACGGGGCCCGGCGACTCCAGCTTGATGAGGGCGGCGACCAGCAGCATCAGGGGAGAGAGCACAACCAGGCCAAAAGCACTGCCAATCAAGTCCACCGCCCTCTTCAGAGTCAGCCGCCATCCCCTGAGAGCAACGTCCCTGACGGTGAGGAGGGGCAGCCCACCCAGGTCGCCGATACTGACCTGGGCGGCCATGATCTGGAAGACGTCGGGGTAGATCTTGATGCTCACTTTCCCCCGTTCGCAGAGGGAGATGATGGTCAGGATCTCTTCGTGGGAAGCTTCGGGCAAGGCGATGATGACTTCGTCAATGGAATGTCCGTCAATGAGAGAGGGGAGATCACCGATTTGGCCCAAAATGGGGATACCCGCCACTGCCTCCTGGTCGTCGCCGTCTACGAACCCCTCCACCTCGTAGCCCAGGCCCGGCAGGTAGAGGATCTTTTGAAGGATCATCTGGCCGACCTCGCCTGTGCCCACGATGAGCACCCTGGCCCCACCTATGCCTCGAGCTTGCAAAGCCCGCTGTATCCGTCCGTGGACAAGGCGTCCCGCGCCAGCCAGAACCATGGTCAGTAGCCAGGCGTAGAGGATCATGCCCCGTGAGTAATCCAGCTCCAGTGCGCTGTTCTTGAACATCAACGAACTCAGGGCAATGGCCAACATGGTACCGACCGAAACAGCACCGAAGATGGAGTAGAACTCGTCAATAGAGGAGAGGGCACGGGGGCGATGATACAACCGATAGAAAAAGAAGACCGTTTGCATGGCCAAGACCTGGATGACCATCATCCCCGCATAGTTATGAAAAGGGCCGATATTCAGGGGCGGAGTCGGCCACTCGATCCACTGGCGTAACCTGTAAGCCAGATAGAAGGCCCCAGCGATGGCCAAAGCGTCAAGTAGCACCAGGGAGATGGTGAAAAGCAATGTAGCCCTACGCTTCATCTCGTCACCTCTGTAAAAATCTCAGCCCCAGGTGTCCCCTTCACCATCTGGCGCAACATGGCCAGCCCACCCTGCAAGACGATGCCGGCGATGATCAGCCAGTGAAGCCAGAAGGGGGTCGTGGCTGCGTAATGCTTGCGATAGAAAATGTCCATGGCGCGATAGAACTCGTAGCGAGCCCTGCGGCTGTGTTTAGCCGACGCGCCTTTTATGTGAAGCACCGTCACCTGGGGGTTGTAGTAGATCTTCCACCCGGCATTTCTGATCCGATAGGCCCAATCGAGATCCTCGCCGTACATGAAGAAGCTCTCGTCCAACAGACCTACCTGGCAGATCGCCTCGGCCCGAACCAGCATGAAGGCCCCCACTACCGAGTCCACCTCAGTCAGCTCGTCGGGATCGAGATAGGTGAGGTTGTAGCGCCCGAAGCGGGGGCTTTGGGGGAATAGCTTGCTCAAGCCCAGCATGCGATAGAAGAATGCGCGCGGTGTGGGGAAGCCACGGCGACAAGCCAGGTCCAGGCTGCCATCCTCACGGACCAGTCTGGCCCCTGCCGCTCCTGCCTCAGGGTGGGCCTCCATGAAGCCCAGCATCTCCTGGAGAGCCGATGGGGGAAGCAAGGTATCGGCGTTGAGCAGCAAAGCATACCTGGGAACAAGCGATGCGGGATGGCGGGTCAGAGGAGTGTCCTCAAAGCCAAAGACCCTGAGCCCCAGGTTATTGGCGTAGGCATATCCGCCATTGACGGGGCTTTCGATGAGCTGGGCCTGAGGGAACTCCTGGCGCACCATTGCCGCGCTGTTGTCCTGGGAACAGTTGTCCACCACGCAGACCTGACAACTGAAATCACCTCGGCTGTCGTAGATGGAAGCCAGGCAATCCCTCAGAAGGTCGCGAGTGTTATAGTTGACGATGACGATGAGCAAGTCCAGTTGATCACGAGATACCATGTCAAAATCCAAAACTCAAATTGTCTGTAGTTGGGACATGCGTACTAAGCCGGCTGTGCGGACTGAAACAACGGTGCGCAAAACTGACCGACCGGGTCCACTCGGCCACTGAGTACGTTTTCAACGATTCGAGCAGACCTCAGTGGCATGGACTCGCAGCCACATTCAGGGCAAACGTACACTTCCAGATCACGGATCACAATCGGCCCACCAGCGCGGTAAAAAATCCGCTCCATCCGGACACTTCTCATAAGCACAGAACAACCACTGGGACATTCCATAGCGCTATCTTCTTCTTGCCGTAATGATGAACGCAGGCCGGCAATCCTTTCCTCGCAGGTAATTTTAGCACAGCTTGCCGGAAAGGACAAGGCCGCGCAAGAACAGCGCCTTTTAACCAGTTGGCTCAGAACCTCC
>CAZQDO010000054.1:0-3784 GCA_964592085.1 uncultured Anaerolineae bacterium
GCCCTGCTAACTGCTGGGATGGTTGAGGAGTTCTTCTTCCGGGGTGTGCTGCAATCGCGGCTGGCATCGTACCTTGGCTCAAAGTGGCGGGGTTTGGTGATTGCATCATTCCTGTTTGGGCTGATTCATCTACCAATGTACTACTACTCACCGTACGAGCCCACTCATGGCAACCTGGTCTGGGCGCTGGCGAGTGTCATTGTAGAGCAAGGGGTGATGGGGATTTTGCTAGGAGTGTTGTGGGCAAGGACACACAATCTGGCGGCCCCGCTTCTGGTTCATGCCTTGATTAACGGTCTTGCCTGGATAGCGCCTGTGTGATCGGCGCGCAGCAAGTTGCTGGTATGATATGTGAGGAGGAAAAGTAAAAATGACACAAGATTCTGCGATCACCACATCCGGACTGACGCGACGCTTCGGTGACCTCACCGCTGTAGATTGCATAGACCTGCGGGTGCCGAAAGGGAGCGTCTACGGCTTCCTGGGACCGAACGGCGCGGGCAAGACCACTACCATCCGCCTGCTGCTGGGGCTGATTCGGCCCCATGCGGGGGACGTGCAGCTCTTTGATCAATCGCTGCGAAATGGACGCATGGCGCTGCTGCGGCGGGTGGGAGCGCTGGTAGAGACCCCTTCCCTCTACCCGCACCTGACCGGACGGGAGAACCTGGAGGTAACACGGCGGCTGATCGGGGGGAATCGCAGCCAGGTCGAACGGGCCCTGGCCACCGTGAAGCTGGAGCAAGACGCCCACCGGCAGGTAAGCCACTACTCGTCAGGAATGAGACAGCGGCTGGGATTGGCGCTGGCCTTGCTGGGGCAGCCGGAGCTGCTGATTCTGGACGAGCCGACCAACGGCCTCGACCCGGCCGGCATCCGCGAGATGCGCGACCTGATCTGCCGTCTGCCAGAGGAGCACGGCGTCACAGTGTTCCTCTCCAGCCACCTGCTGAGCGAGGTGGAGCAGGTGGCAACGCACATCGGCATCATCCACAAAGGGCAGATGCTTTTCCAGGGCACGCCGGACGAGCTGCAGGCACAACTGGCCGATCACGCGAATCTCGAAGTTGACCAGCCTGAGAATGCACTGCGGCTTCTATCTCAGGCGGGTTGGACAACGCGGCGTAACGGCAACCATCGGCTGGTGGTCGAGGTGAATGGCCACTCCGATGTGGCCATGATCAATGCCCAACTCGTCCACGCCGGGGTGAACGTCTTTCACCTCAACCTGGAACGGCCGTCACTGGAAGACATCTTCTTGAAGCTGACGGGAGAACAAGACACACGAGGAGGCTCAAAATGACTGCACTCGTACGCGCCCTCAGGGCAGAGACGCTCAAGATGAAACGCACGCTGGCGCTTTGGTTGGCCATCATCGCGCCGCTGGGGATGGTGGGGCTTCAGCTTATCGGAACCCTCCAGCGAGGCCAACAATACGTTGGCCAGTTTGAGAATGTATGGGTGCGCTTTGGACAGGAGATGTTCGTGTTCTTCAGTTTTCTGATCGTGCCGCTGTTTGTCGCGCTGGAGACGGCGCTACTGGGCGGACTGGAGCACAGGAGCGATCACTGGAAGCATCTCTATGCCCTGCCACAGCCGCGCTGGACCGTGTACGCGGCCAAGCAGTTGATGGGAATGGCGCTGATCGCATTGAGCATGGCGGGGCTGGTGGGGTTCAGCGTCCTGGCCGGGCTGGTGCTGCGGATACTCATGCCGGACGTAGGGTTCGAGGCTGCCATCCCGTGGGACCTGTTCCTGAAATACGGCGTGATGGTCTACCTGGCCTCGTGGCTCATCATCTCCCTCCACACCTGGGTGGCCATACGCTGGCAGAGCTTCGTGGTGGCCATGGCCGTCGGCATCCTGATGACAGCCGGCGGCATGGTGGTCATCAATGCCGACTGGGCCACCTTCTACCCCTGGGCGCTGCCGGGCCTGCTGGCCAACACCTTCAACAAGGGCGAACCGATCCTGCTGAAGGAGCTGATGGTGAGTGTCATTGGCGGCATCATGGTGGCTTTGTTGGGCTGCTGGGAGGTCACCCGCCGCGACGTGCTGTAGGTAGCGTCTGTCAAAGCTCTCCCTTGGATTCCGTGCCTAATAAGTGAAGAGGTCACCATGACGATGTGGTGGCCTTTTTCTTTTGCCAAGAGACCGAAGTATGACATATTGCGGAGAGATAGCAGACGGTGATCTGTGGCATTGGGGCAGATCACCAGGGTTGGCCGACAAAGCCCTTGACAGCGCTTGCCCCTTGTGGTATACTTTCCTGCAGAAGTCAGCCGCCCTGAGATACGATCCAGTCTCTGAACCAGAAAGGGAATCATGAGACTTGGCAGGGAATCGAGCAATGGACGCAGTTCAATTGACGAGGCCAATGTGGAGGGCCTCAGCATCTACACGCCAGCGCACGGGTAGTATGCCCCTGCCCTGGCGTTTCTTGTCCTGGCAGGCTGACCTGAGAGCAGAATCACCAGAGGAGGAAGATTGATGAAAAACCATCAGGTCATTGCCAAGTCCTGGTTCAGGATGGGGGGTATTGCCCTGGCTTTGGGAGCAGTGCTACTGGCGGCGGTGTTCAGTTTGCCAGCATCTGCCGAGCCACCCGAGCCCACCGCAACGCCCTCTTTTGTGATCGAGCCAGGCCATGTGTTCCTGGACACCTCCGGAATAGTCTGGGATAGCCCCATTCAAATTGCCAGCAACGCTAACGGTTGGAACAACATCATGACCGAGGACTTCGAAGGAGGCTTCCCCGGCGATGGCTGGTGGGTGGGCGAAGACGGAGCTGGCGAGTACATGTGGGATGACAGGACTTGCAGGCCCCATAGCGAGTACTACAGCGCCTGGAGCGTGGGAGGTGGATACGATGGCTCATCCTTGGACTGTGGGGACAACTATCCCGACGATGCCTTCTCGTGGATGATCTACGGCCCATTTGATCTGTCCAACGCATCCGATGCTGAACTGCTTTTCTGGTACTGGACCAACTCCGAATGGAACTACGACTTCCTTTCCTGGGGAGCCTCTATCAACGGCTCCAACTTCTATGGCGAGGCCGCGAGCGGCAATTCCGGAGGTTGGCAGTATGTCAACTTCGACTTGACCAATGTCGACACTTTGGGCGATGTGACTGGCCAACCCGAGGTCTGGATCGGCTTCTTCTTTGACAGTGATTCGTACACCAATTACCCTGAGGGAGCTTACGTAGACGATATCACCCTTCGCGCCCAAACCGAATCCTGTGATATCTGGATCTACGGAGGACAAGCGGGCGACACCTATTGTGTGGGAGATTCGATCCAGGTTTGCTACTCAGTCAACTCCACCGAGCCTAATCCCTGGATCGAGATAACTAAGATCACTTCACAGGGGGAAGTGAAGATCTGGGAACAAACTTATGAGGGTCCGGACTGTCTCCAGGGCACTGTCAACCTGCCCACAGGGACGCACACGTTTCGCCTCGCAGCTACGGGGACATTTGGGCTTATATGCGAGGACGAGACGTGGATTTGGGTTGAAGAGTGTGGAACGCCGACCCGGACGCCAACGAAGACAGCCACTCCAAGTAGGACGCCAACACGCACACCCACACCGACCGGCACGACACCACCAACCAGAACACCGACGCGGACGCCAACACGCACACCCACACGAACCCCAACACGCACGCCCACACCGACCGGCACGACACCACCAACCAGAACGCCGACGCGGACGCCAACCCGGACACCCACACGAACCCCAACACGCACGCCCACACCGACCGGCACGACACCACCAA
>CAZQDO010000054.1:3884-17601 GCA_964592085.1 uncultured Anaerolineae bacterium
CCAGAACGCCGACGCGGACGCCAACCCGGACACCCACACGCACCCCAACACGCACACCGACCCGCACGCCAACGCCCACACCAACTTACACATCATTTGTGTTTGTGGGAAACACCAATTGTCCTTGGGGAAGTCGGGACTGCAACCCTTGCGTCAACGATGTTTTGGGCTCTATTAACGGTATGCGGGATCACGGCGATGTGATGGGTTTCAACCTGGGGGGGCAACCAGCGCCCGAGTTCAATGGATGGCCCCTGCCATTCGACTGGCCCTGGGACTGGAATTTCCACCAGCATTGGCAGGGTATTCAAAGGTTGATGCCCGGCAACGGTCAGTACATCGTGCTGTCCCGAGATGGTGTAGAGGATGCCAGCGACACAAAGCATAGCGGGCTTCAGGTTGCGAGGCTGGGTTCGAGAAACGCTGAAGGACATCGCTACCGGTCAAACCGACTTCTGTGGCACGTGGATTTTGATGACACTATTCCGTCGGCTAGTGACGCACTGAACGCCACGTGGCTCTTGAGCTCAGTGCGAACCCATCCTGGGGGCATCCAGGCGATGGGTGATTTCCTTGTCGTGGCACTTGACGAGGAAATCGTTCCTCATGGCGAGTACCACCATGAGATCCGTTTTCTCGATTTCTCGAATCCCGACTCGCCGCACCTGGTGGGGCCGCCCATCATCCGCGATCGGTCTGGCGGCTCGGTCGCTCTCTCCCAGTTAGCCAGTGGCCATTTCTTGCTCGTTGTACAGGATGTTTCTAACCTTGGCGTAAGTGCTGTAGACTTCTACGTTTCAGAGGACCCGTGGAGTTTCGATTCTTTTGTGCACCTTGACACGTGGTTTGAAGACGAAGGCCCGGGCTACATGTGGATATGGCTTGACTACCAGAGCATAAACATAGTCACCGAGTGCGATGGCGACATTTACCTCCTGGGCACAGCGAACAATGGCGAATGTTGGGAAGAGTTGTGTCCGTTTCCCTGGCCGTTCGACGATGTATGTTTGCCCAATGTCTGCCTACCGAACGGTGAGGATTGGCTTCATGCCTGGAAGGTTGTGTGGGATGGTGCTCAGATCTCGCTGGAGCTGGTTGCACAGAGGCATCTGTATTGCAGGTATCGCGATACTACTTATTGCAACTTGGACGCCGCCGCCGGAGTCTACGTTGATCCTAGCGGACAGTTGTACGTCTATGCTGCCGAACACGACAATAGAGGGCCAGACGGCAGTATCAAAATGATGGAGTTCCGCCCCGTTCCTCATGCATCCTGCACAGGTATCGAAAGCTCCTGGGTTGAGCTCCACGAGCATAAGGACTTCGGTGGCCGTAGCCTTATGATTGACTATGTAGACAGCCATCTGGAAGACTACACAAACTATGACAAGGTCGAAGACTTCGAGGACAAGGCTTCTTCCGTGTATTGGTGTCTTGCACCAGGATGGTCTTACTACCTGTATAGGCACAAGGAGCCCTGCAGAGGGGTTCTCCCTCTGCGTGGCACCGGATCGCCATGGATCATTCCCAATCTCCATTCTATTGGTTGGGGAGAAGCGATTTCTTGCTCGGGCTATGTGTACGATCCGCCTATGAATAGTCAGATTACGCCGAGTAGCGGTGGTTGGCTGTTGTACAACCGTCCGGGGTTGTCTGGATCATCGGGAGCAGAGGTTTCTGCGACAGCAGAAAGTGCATCTACAGAAGTTGATGTTCCGCCGGGCGCAGTTGATGAGCTAGTGACATTGACCTACGTACCGGCGTACCCGCCCTCCCACGACACTTCGCCGCTGGTTTCTCCGGGCTATGCCTTTGCCCTTCAGATTGAAAGCTACGACGGTCTTCAAGAAGACTTCACGTTCGCTCAGCCAGTTGATGTGACTATTACTTACGAGGACGCCGATATCGAAGTGATGGACGAACAGACATTCATGCTTAGTATCTGGGATGATGACAATGAGCAATGGGTGGACGCGGCCACGACTTGCAGCCCAACCTCAACCTATCACCATAATCTCGAGGAGAACAGCCTGTCAGTTGCGATCTGCCGGATCGGGGAGTTCGCGATGGTAGGTGAGCGGGTGTATGAGGTCTATCTGCCTTCGCTGTTGAAGCAATGGGCAGGCAGCCCCGAACCAACGCCCACCGCCACTCCAACAGTTGAGCCCGTGACAGTCCACCTCTCGGCAGGAGAGGAATGGGTCCCAGCCGGCACTCCCATCATCCTGACAACCAACTGGGTAGCAGACACACCGGCGCAAGTGGCCGACTATGTAGCCTCGCTGGATCTCACGGTCACCTTGGATGGTGAACCCCTATCCAACATGATGGATCATTGGGGCGAGGTGGAGGAATATGGAGACTACGACGAAGACGGGGACACCGACTACATAGCGATATGGAGCTATCCCGTGGGCGTACTTGGTGCCGGAGAGCATCAGGTTGAATCCGAATTCTATCTTCAGTGGCCCATTACGGATGGATTCGATCTGGACGAGGATGGTGTCCCGGACGTGTACAGTGGTTCATGGGAGCGCTCCTTGCAGATCACAGTGGGTGGACCAATTATCTTCCGTGACGATTTCAGCGGACCGACTATCGACCCTGCCTGGTCATGGTTGAACGAAGACCCCGCTGACTGGAGCCTCACCGCTCGTCCTGGTTTCCTGCGCATCCTAACCAACGACCTGCCTGTGGGCGGCCAAAACCTACTGGTGCAGAGCATGCCGGCAGGCGACTTTGAGGTGCGCACGCGCGTCCTCTTCGAGCCCTCGCTCAACTACCAGGCAGCTCGTCTTGTCTTCTGGCAGGATGCCGACCACTACCTGTCGTTCAGCCGTGCCTACTGCGACGCCGAACCTCCGGCTTGCGTGGGCAACGGCATCTACTTCGACCTCGTCGAAGGCGGGAGCTTCGTCGGGGACAACTTCAGCACGACGACATCCAGCCAAAACGAGGCATATCTGCGGATGGTTCGGCAGGGCTTGACATACACAGGCTACTACAGCGAGGATGGCGAGAACTGGGCATTGATCGGAAGCCACACTCCGAGTGGGTCAGTGGCTCCGTGGGGGGTGGGCTTGACGGCTGGTGCCGACTTGCAGGACACGGGCATCCCGGCTGACTTCGATTTCTTCGAGCTCAGCCAGGATTAGGTCGGCTTCGGTGGCTTCACCGGCCCGCACCTTTCCCGTGCTCAGTGGTCGGCCGCCGGGTCTCGCTGGCGTGGTCGGATTGAGCACGCAATATGCGCAAAGAGGCCACCACATTGATGCTGGTGGCCTCTTAACTTGGATATTGGATATTGCGTATTGGCTACTCTTCTTCGCCTTCCTCGACAATACGATAGGGAGCATCAATGTACGCAGAGGGCGCTGGCTCCTGCGATGGCTCTTCATCCACTTCACGATAAGAAGCGGACACGGAGCTCATCTCCCGCAGGTGGCGGCGCACGATTTCCTGGGGACAGAGCTCGATGAACAGCTTCACCCCCAGCAGGATGATGGCGATGTCATCCAACTGGCCCAGGCCAAGCGCAAGGTCAGGTATGAAGTCAATGGGAAACAAGAGATAGAGCAACGTAGCTGGCGGGATGATCTTCAGCGAAGTCGGAACATCTGGGTCGCGAAGCAAGCGCCACACCAGCCTGGCGTTCTTGATGATGGAAGCCAAGATCCCTGCCTTCTCGCTGAGATTGAAAGCACTTCCTTGTTTGGTCATAATTCCCCCTTTCGTAGACCGGAAATATTATAACCCCCATCCCCGTTTTTGGCAACTCTGCAAACTTGACCTTTACGTCCTCCCATAGTATGATAGACGCCACGATGCACGAGCCAGAGAAGGAAGGAGAATCACCCATGCTTAGCAACTCGATCACCGACGTGGCTGGCATCCAAGTTGGCCATTGGACAGATGTCGAGGCACCCACTGGCTGCACTGTGGTTCTGTGCGGGGAGGGGGCGACAGGCGGGGTGGACGTGCGCGGCTCAGCCCCTGGCACGCGAGAGACGGATCTGCTGCGCCCGATCAACCTGGTACAGGAAGTTCACGCCGTGCTACTGAGCGGCGGCAGCACCTTCGGGCTGGATGCGGCCAGCGGTGTGGTGCGCTGGCTGGAAGAGCGCAAGATCGGCTTCGATCTGGGCCTGGACGTGGGAGTGGTGCCCATCGTGCCAGCAGCGGTGCTGTTCGATCTGGACATCGGCCGGGCCGATGTGCGCCCCACCGCCGAGGCTGGCTATGCAGCCTGCCAGGCGGCTAGAGATGGCCCCGTGGTCGAGGGCTGCGTGGGCGCGGGCACCGGCGCCACCGTCGGCAAGCTGTTTGGACCGAAGTTTGCTACCAAGAGCGGTCTGGGCACGGCCAGCCTGAGAATCGGCCACGGCATCGTGGTCGGAGCGCTGGTGGCGGTCAACGCCTTTGGCGACGTGGTGGATCCCAACAGCGGGCAGATCGTGGCCGGAACGCGCAGCCCGGCGGGAGAAGGCTGGGCCGACACAGTGCGAGCCATGCAAGGCGACCTGGATCAAACCATCCTGGGCTTTGCCCAGAATACCACACTGGGCGTGGTGGCTACAGATGCGATACTGACCAAGGCACAGGTGAACAAGGTAGCCCAGATGGCCCACGACGGTTTGGCTATGGCCATTCGCCCTATCCACACCATGTTGGATGGTGACACCATTTTCGCCCTGGCCACCGGCAAAGCCGGCGAGGCTTCCGTGGGAGATCCCACCGTCATCGGCACAGCGGCGGCCCAGGTGATGGCCCAGGCCGTGCTTCGGGCGGCACGCCAGGCTACCGGGCTGGCTGGGGTGCCGGCGGCTGGCGAACTGAAGAGGTGAGTAACCTGTGCCCCTATCACCGTTCGAGCAGTGTTAAGAGAAGGAGATACAGACTATGAAGTTTCCCGTAACGATTTACCAGGATGAGGAAGGGTGGTATGTCGTAGAGTGTCCGGTGATCCCCGGTTGTATGAGCCAGGGGAGCACGGAAGAGGAAGCTTTGCAGAATATCCAAGAAGCGATTCAACTCTGTCTGGAAGTGCGGCAGGAGAAAGGTCTGCCCCTCACTATTCACAGTCTGGAAATTGAGGTTCCTGTCTATGCCTAGACTTCCTCGTGTTTCTGGGCGGAAAGCCGTGCGAGCCTTCCAACGAGCGGGGTGGGAAGTAGCTCGTCAGCGAGGAAGCCACGTGGTTTTGACCAAGGCTGGATCTATCTACACGCTCTCTATCCCCCTGCACCCAGTTCTGGGGCCAGGTTTGCTGCGTGATTTGATTCGCAAAGCAGAGTTGACTGTCGAGGAGTTTACGGCACTATTGTGAGTTGGCAGCCGGATTTGACCTTTTAGTCCATCGGTAGTATAGTATAAACGCCACCGACCGCATGACGTGGCGGTGAGCAAGATGTCCAGCTTCGCTCGGCCTGGATTGTCAAATCCAGGCCAGCCCGCCGTATTTGACAATCCGGCGGGAGCAGTAAACAACTGTTGTCGCTTGGATCGCCGAGGCGACCGAGACGGCGGGAATCCTCATTTTCGGTAGACCCCAATTATAAGCAGAGGCGGCTCCCACGCCCGCGAACCGGCGGCATGGGAGCCGCCTCTGCTGGAAACTTTGGATCTACTGATCCTGGCAATTATCCTGCCCCTTGGCACGCTCCAAGGGGTTTTTGTTTCCGCCCCCCGGCCCTCACTCATCACACATCGAGGAGGTACCAAATGAACGCACGAAACACTCTCCACCTGGCCCTGCTGACACTGATCCTGGCAGGGCTCCTCACCGCCTGTGGACCAGCAACTTCGCCCACCCCCAGCCCAGGTCCCACCACCCGACGCGGCGGCGCCCTCACCGTGGCCCTCGCCGCCGCCGGGGATGGTGTCGAGCCCCACAAGACCGTGACCGCCGCCACTTTCCAGATCACCCGCAACCTCTACGACACCCTGGTGCAGGTGGACCCCCAGAGCCGTATCCTGCCCGACTTGGCCACCACGTGGGAGACCTCGGACGACGGGCTGAAGTGGACCTTCCACCTGCGCGACGACGTGTCCTTCCACAACGGGCGGGCCATGACCGCCGCCGACGTGAAGGTCAGCTTCGAGCGCATCCTCGCCCCCGACACGGCCAGCCCCCGCGCCAAGGACTACCAGATCATCGCCGACATTCAGACCCCCGACGACCGCACCGTGGTCTTCACCCTGTCCCAGCCCCAGGCTGCCTTCCTGTCCAACCTGGCCTACGGCTGGGCGGCCATCGTCCCTGAAGAAGCTGCCGAAACCCTACGCACTAACCCCGTGGGCACCGGTCCCTTCCAGTTCGTGGAATGGGTGCCCGACAGCCACGTCAAGCTCCAGCGATTCGACAACTACTTCGTCGCCGACGTGCCCTACTTGGACGAGGTCACTTTCCGCGTCATCACCGACCCGGCCGCCCGGCTGATCAGCCTGAAGACCGGCGAGGTGGACGTGGTGCCGGAGGTGCCGGCCCAGGAAATCGCAGGCCTCAAGGAAGAGCCCGGCATCAAGGTCATCCAGCAACCCTTCAACGGCATCCAGTTGCTGGCCATCAACAACGCCAGAGCTCCCTTCGATAACCTACTGGTGCGCCAGGCCCTGAACCACGCCATTGACAAGCAGGCGGTGATCGAAGGGGCTCAGTGGGGGACCGGTGTGCCCATCGGCAGCCACATGCCCCCGGTCAGCGACTTTTACATGGACCTGACCAATCGTTATCCTTACGACCCTGAGAAGGCCAGGGAACTCCTGGCCGAGGCCGGTTATCCCGACGGCTTCGAAGCCACCATCGCCCTACCCCAGCCCTACGACTTCCACATCCGCAACGGCGAGGTCATCGCCGACCAACTGGCTAAGGTTGGCATCCAGGCCAGGCTGGAGACCATCGAATGGGCCACCTACCTGGAACAGGTGTACTACGGACGGGACTACGCCCTGACCACCCTGGGCCACACCGGTCGCCTCGACCCCGACCCCTTCCTCAACCGCTACGTCAGCGACAGCAAAGAGGACTACATGAACTATGACAACCCCCGCTACGACGAGCTGGTCAAAGAGGGGGCAGTCAGCACCGACCCGGTGCGTCGCGAAGAGATCTACGCAGAGATGCAGCAGATGCTGGCCGACGACGCGGTGGCCGTCTATCTCCTGGCGCCGCTCTCCTCGGTGGGGCTGCGAGAGGAGGTGCAGGGGTGGCAACTCTATCCCATTGACATCTACGACTTGCGGACGGTGTGGAGGGCGGGCAATGAGTAACGAGGGATGAGGAATGGGGGATGAGGAATGAGTGCCCCCTCGTTCCCCATTCCTCGTTGCCTTCATTGTGAGACGATGAGCTACTTCTTGAGACGCCTCCCATCACTTCTGCTCACCCTGTTCCTGATCTCGCTGGTCACCTTCGTGGTGGTACAGGTGGTGCCGGGCGATCCGGCCCAGCTTATCCTGGGTACCGAGGCCCCACCAGAGGCGCTGGCTGACCTGCGGGCGCAACTGGGACTGGATCGCCCGCTGCCCCTGCAATACCTGAGCTGGCTGGGCGGGGTGCTGCGCGGTGATCTGGGAGTCTCGCTTCGGCACGGCCGGCCAGTGGTCGCCCTCATCACCGAGCGGCTGCCGGTCACCCTGTCGCTAGCCACCCTGTCCCTGACCCTGGCTGTGATCCTGGCCGTGCCGCTGGGCGTCCTGGCCGCCATCCGCCAACACAGCGCGCTAGACTATGCGGTGCTGGTCTTCGCCCAGGCGGGACTGGCCCTGCCGTCGTTCTGGATCGGCATCCTCTTGATCCTGCTCTTCGCCCTGAGCCTGCGGTGGCTGCCTTCAAGCGGATACGTGCCCTGGGGCGAGAGTCCACTGGCAGCGCTGCGCAGCCTGGCCATGCCCGTCTTTGCGCTGGGACTGCCAGTGGCCGGCGTGCTGGCCCGCCTGATACGGGCCTCAATGCTTGAGGAACTGGCCCGCGACCACATCCGTACTGCCCGGGCCAAGGGCCTCTCCGAGGCGCAGGTCATCGTCCGTCATGCTCTAAGGAACGCCCTCATCCCGACTGTGACCCTGCTGGGCCTGCAACTGGGGTTCCTCCTGGGAGGCAGCATCGTCGTCGAACAGGTGTTCGCCCTACCGGGCCTGGGTCGGCTGGTGCTGTTCGCCATCAACAACCGCGACCTCCCCCTCATCCAGGGCTTGGTGCTGTTCATCGCCGCCGTCGTGGTGGTCATCAACTTCCTGGTGGACATGGCCTACACCTGGCTCGACCCGCGCATCTCGTTGGAGGGCAATCATGGACGATGATTTTCCGATGGAAGGCCCACCTTCCCCTAACCCCTCCCTCCCAGGGGGGGGAACTCAAACTCCTCCCCCTCGCAGGGGGAGGTTGGGTGGGGGTGGATTTTCCAATGGAAGACCCCCCCGCCCCGGGCCCCCCCCACCCCGGGGGGGGGAAACCCCCCACCACCCCCAGCCCCTCCCTCCCAGGGAGGGGGACTCAGACTCCATCCCCTCACAGGGGGAGGGTGGGTGGGGATAGGTTGCACGGAACCAGCCCGCTCCTGATGGGGGGCGGGATCATCGTCCTGGCGATAGCGGTGATAGCCGTGCTCGGTCGCTTCGCCACTCCCCACGACCCAACAGCCATGGACATCGCTGCCCGACTCCAGCCGCCCAGCGCGGGCCATCCCTTCGGCACCGATCAGTACGGGCGGGACATCCTGAGCCGGGTGATGGGCGGGGCAGGAATAGCTCTCAGTGTGGGAGTGGTGGCGGTGGGCATCGGGCTGGCAGGGGGGACGATCATCGGCATGGTGGCCGGCTTCTACGGCGGACTGCTGGGCGAGGCGCTGATGCGGCTGATGGACGCCTTGTTCGCCTTCCCCGCCATCCTGCTGGCCATCGCCGTGGTCGGGGCTTTGGGGCCGGGTCATCTCAACGCCATGCTGGCCATCGGGGTGGTGAACGTGCCGGTCTTCGCCCGGCTGACCCGGGCGTCGGTGCTGGCGGTGCGGGAGGAGGGCTACGTGGACGCGGCGCGGGCCGTGGGCGGGTCGGACCTGCACATCCTGTGGCGGCACATCCTGCCCAACAGCCTGGCTCCGCTGCTGGTGCAGGCCAGCGTCAGCTTCGCCACCGCCATCCTGGCCGAGGCATCGCTGAGCTACCTGGGGCTGGGCACCCAGCCGCCGCTGCCCAGTTGGGGGAAGATGCTGGACGAGGCGCGGCTGTTCATGGACCGGGGGCCCTGGCTGGCCATCTTTCCGGGCCTGGCCATCGCCCTCACGGTGCTGGGATTCAATTTTCTGGGGGATGGGTTGCGGGATTCCCTGGACCCGCGTCATTAAACTGCAAAGCTGGGCTCAGAAACCAGGTTTTTCGTCGAGGGCTTGGCTCTGGTGCACCACGCAGGATCCTGACAGAGACAAGTTATACATGCAAGCAGGAAAAAAACCTGGTTTCTCCGGTCTCAACTTGACTTATGGAGGATGAACCATGCTGCTATGTATTGACATTGGCAACACCAACATATTGCTGGGGCTCTATCGGGGGGAGGAGCTGGCAGCCCATTGGCGCATCGCCACCGACCACCAACGCCTGGCCGATGAGTACGCCGTTCTGCTGATAGAGCTGTTCAACCACAAGGGGTACGGTGTCGGCGACGTAGACGGCATCGCTATTGCCAGTGTGGTGCCACCTTTGACGAGCACCTTCGTTACCTTGAGCCAGGAGTATTTTGACTGCAGCCCACTGGTGTTGGACGCCGGGGTACGCACTGGAGTAAGCGTTCGCTACGATAGCCCCCGTGACGTGGGGGCTGATCGGATAGCCAACGCAGTGGCTGCCCACCAGTTGTACGGCGGGCCGGCCTGTGTGGTAGACTTCGGCACCGCCACGACCTTCGACGCAATCTCCGCAGAAGGGAGCTATCTGGGCGGAGCCATCGCGCCGGGCATCGTCATCGCCATGGAGGCCCTCTTCGCCCGCACAGCCAAGCTGCCGCGCATTGACCTGACACGCCCGCCAAAGGCCGTCGGTTCCAACACCGTGCAGGCCATCCAATCAGGCGTCCTATTTGGCTACGTTGGTCTCGTCGAAGGCATGGTGGCCCGTTTCCGGCAGGAGCTAGGCACTGGGATGAAGGTCATCGCCACTGGCGGTTTGGCCCAGATCATCGCTAAGGAAACTGACGTCATCCAGTTCGTGGATCCATGGATCACCCTCAAGGGGCTGCGGTTGATCTACGAGATGAACAAATGAGTGAATGGAGGGAGAATGAACATTCTACAGGGTAAGAGCATTGTCCTGGGGGTCACCGGCGGCATCGCGGCCTACAAAGCAGTGGAGGTTGCCAGCCGGCTGGTGAAGTCTGGGGCCATGGTGGACGTGATCATGACCGAGGCCGCCACGGAGTTCGTGGGGTCTCTGACCTTCCAGGCCATCACCCAGCGCCCAGTGGTGACAGAGATGTTCACTCTGCTGCAGGAGACCGAGATCGGCCACGTTTCGTTAGCCAAGCGGGCAGACCTGTTGATCGTCGCTCCACTGACGGCCAATACGCTGGCCAAGCTGGCCGGTGGCCTGGCGGACAACATGCTGACCACTACTGCGCTGGCGACTCGATCACCCATCTTGCTTGCCCCAGCTATGGAAACAAGGATGTGGGAGAACCCCCTCACCCAGGTCAACCTGGCTCGTCTGCAGGAAGCTCAGGACGTCACTACCGTTGGTCCTGCCCACGGGCGGCTGGCTTCAGGAGCCATCGGCGCCGGGAGGATGGCGGAAGCTGCGGAGATCGTGGACGCGGCACGCTGGGTGTTGGGACGAAGCGGGGCGTTGGCCGGGCGGCAGATGGTGGTCACTGCTGGCGGCACGCGCGAACCCCTTGACCCGGTGCGGGTGCTGACCAATCGCTCCTCGGGCAAGATGGGCCATGCGTTGGCTGTCGCCGCCCGCGATCAGGGAGCAGACGTGACCCTCATCCACACTCTGGTGGCCCAGCCCATTCCCTGGGGTGTGACCGAGGTCGAGGTCGAAACCACTCAAGAGATGCGCGATGCCGTTTTAGCCGCTCTCCCTCAGACCGACGTCCTGCTCATGGCCGCTGCCCCCGTAGACTTCCGGCCTGCATCCATCGCCGAGCAAAAGATCAAAAAGCAGACCGCCGGCGAGGCCCTTACTCTGGACCTAGAGCGCACCCCCGACATCCTGCACGAAGTAGCCATCCGGCGCGATGCGGTGGGCAGGCCCCTGGTGACGGTCGGCTTTGCCGCCGAGACCGAGGACTTGATCGAAAACGCACGCCACAAGCTGCGCTCCAAGCGGCTAGACTTGATCGTGGCCAATGACCCCCGCCAGGCGATGGGAGCCGAAGCCAACCAGGTCGCGCTGCTCGACGCCGCGGGCGGCGTTCAGGAGTTGCCCTCGCTACCCAAGGCGGAAGTGGCGGAGCGGGTGGTAGGGTGGGTCATACCGCGCTTACGCGAGCACACCCCCTATGATAGCCCCGACCAATAATGGCCCAATGTGAGAGAGGGATAGGGTAAATCCGCCGGCACCAGCTATTGCCCCCAGAAGTGGAATCCCGCTCAAACTCGAAGCGAGCACAAACAGGGCAACGCCAAATACGATGCCGGGCAAAAACACAGCGACGATGGCAGAGCCGACGCCACCGGCCTTCTTCCCCCCAACGATCCCGGCAATCAGTGGTCCGAGAACCGGCAACCAAAACAAGAGGAGGGAGATGAAAAACATCCAAAAAATCGCAGATCCAATGCTTCCCTTTTTTCTTCTGGCCATTGTGCTTTCTCCTTTCCGTTGCTGCTAGCACATCCACGAACCCGTTGCACGTATCTCTGTCTCTCAGAATACCTGAGCACCTCCTTTCCCCCTATTCCCCTTCCAACTCCTCATAAATGCCCTCGAACTGCTCCAACGCGGCTTGTAGGTTCTCCACGATCTCGCCGGCCAGGACGTCGGGATCGGGCAGGTTTTCGGTGTCCTCCAGACTTTCGTCCTTCAGCCAGAAGATGTCCAGGCTGACTTTGTCCCGCTGCATCAGCTCGTCGTAGGCGAAGGCCCTGAAGCGCTCGGTCTCCTGGCGGTGGTGGCGGTTTTCGGGATTGGAGCAGGCGATGAAGTCGTGCAGGTCATCGTAGCGTAACGGGTTCTGCTTGAGGGTGAAGTGCATGTTGGTACGCAGGTCGTAGATCCACAGCTTCTCCGTCCAGGGCTTCTCGCTGCCCGGCCTGCGGTCGAAGAACAGCACGTTAGCTTTGACGCCCTGGGCGTAGAAGACGCCGGTGGGCAGCCGCAGCAGGGTGTGGACGTCGCACTCGTGGAGCAGTTTGCGGCGCACCGTTTCGCCCGCGCCGCCTTCGAACAGCACGTTGTCGGGGACGACGATGGCCGCCCGCCCGTGGATTCTGAGCAGGGTCTTGACGTGCTGCAGGAAGTTGAGCTGCTTGTTGGAGGTGGTGGCCCAGAAATCCTCTCGCTCGTAGGTCAGCGCCGACCTGACGGCCTTGCCCTCGGCGTTGACAATGGTGATGCTGCTCTTTTTGCCGAAGGGCGGATTGGTGAGCACCATGTCGAAGCGGTCGCCGGGGTCGGAGATGAGGCTGTCGCCCACCACGATGGGGCTCTCCTCGCCGCCGATGCCGTGCAGGTAAAGGTTCATGGCGCACAGCCTGGCCGTGCTGTCCACGATCTCCCAGCCCTTGAAGGTCTCGTACCGGAGGAATCGCTTCTGGTCTCGGTCGAGGGGGTAGTTGCGGGAGATGTAGTCGTGGGCCGCCAGGAAAAAGCCGCCGGTGCCGCAGGCCGGATCGCAGATGGTCTGGCTTGGCTCAGGCCGCATCACCTCGACCATCGCCTTGATCAGCGGCCTGGGGGTGAAGTACTGCCCGGCGCCGCTCTTGATGTCCTCGGCGTTTTTCTGCAGCAGCCCCTCGTAGATCTCCCCCTTCACGTCAATGTCCATGCCCACCCAGGTCTCGGCGTCAATCATGACGATCAGCCGCCGCAGCTTGGCCGGATCCTGGATTCTGTTCTGCGACTTGCGGAAGATCACGCCCAGCATGCCGCTCTCCCTGCCCAGCTCCACCAGAGTGCGGCGGTAGTGGGTCTCCAGCTCCTCGCCGTCTTTGGAGGCCAGGCTGGGCCAGTCGTAGCCGGCGGGGATAGCGGAGGGCTTGTCGAACGGTGGCCTGGTCTGCTCGTCGGCCATCTTGAGGAACAGCAGGTAGGTCAACTGCTCCACGTAGTCGCCGTAGCTGACGCCGTCGTCGCGCAGGACGTGGCAGTAGTTCCATAATCGTTGCACGATGGTTGCCGATTCGGTGGTCATAGGGTTTGTCCTTCTTGGCTATCCTACCTCGAGGGCTACAGAACAGGATCAGCAGGATTGACGGATAACTGCTCTAAGCCCCGTCCTCGGGGCGACTTTCGCGAGGTGACTTTGCTGGCCACGCCCCCGAGGACGGGGGCTGAGAGCGTTTTCAAGGTTGCGCTGGTCGGTGTTATCCAAGTAATCGGGGAGCAAATACATGGGCATGGGCGCTCCTTATCGGTCCCTGGGCGGTATGGCTGATATTTCTGCCAACTGCGTTTTGACAACCTCATCCAATTCTGCTATAATACAGGCAGAATACTCACTCCTCTGTGTGCGAAAGTCGGCTTTGCATGCCGTGCGTCCGGTAACCGGGCCTAGCTACAGAGG
>CAZQDO010000054.1:17611-18625 GCA_964592085.1 uncultured Anaerolineae bacterium
TGATTTTGTTTGTATCAAATGGTGGGATCGCCAGACTCATCAACGAAAAACCATGTGCTTCCTGATTGCGGCTTCTTCACCCTGCTTCTCCTGTACGCAAGTTGGCACTCCCTCAGAATTCATCCAGAGAGAGGGGGTTGCTCTCGATGCTGGTCGAGTGGTGGGCACTGCGGATCAGGGCCTCGTGGCGAAGCTGGGACTCCCAATGCAGCGCAATCGGCGCACGCAGCACCACCGCTCGTGCCGCCTCAATGCGGCCGATTGTCTCGATGAGAAGATCAGTGCGCTGGAAACGGTGTCCTGAGCCTGTCGAAGGGTTTGGTTTGAACATCGAATCTCGCTGCCTTTCTATACCGCTGCTCCAGTTCCGTCGTTGCCGCTCTCCCTGCCCAGCTCCACCAGGGTGCGGCGGTAATGGGTCTCCAGCTCCTCGCCGTCTTTGGACGCCAGGCTGGGCCAATCGTAGCCGGCGGGGATGGCGGAGGGCTTGCTGAAGGGCGGCCTGGTTTGCTCGTCGGCCATCTTGAGGAACAGCAGGTAGGTCAACTGCTCCACGTAGTCGCCGTAGCTGACGCCGTCGTCGCGCAGGACGTGGCAGTAGTTCCATAATCGTTGCACGATGGTTGCCGATTCGGTGGTCATAGGGTTTGTCCTTCTTGGCTATCCTACCTCGAGGGCTACAGAACAGGATCAGCAGGATTGACGGATAACTGCTCTAAGCCCCGTCCTCGGGGCGACTTTCGCGAGGTGACTTTGCTGGCCACGCCCCCGAGGACGGGGGCTGAGAGCGTTTTCAAGGTTGCGCTGGTCGGTGTTATCCAAGTAATCGGGGAGCAAATACATGGGCATGGGCGCTCCTTATCGGTCCCTGGGCGGTATGGCTGATATTTCTGCCAACTGCGTTTTGACAACCTCATCCAATTCTGCTATAATACAGGCAGAATACTCACTCCTCTGTGTGCGAAAGTCGGCTTTGCATGCCGTGCGTCCGGTAACCGGGCCTAGCTACAGAGG
>CAZQDO010000055.1:0-18101 GCA_964592085.1 uncultured Anaerolineae bacterium
ATCTTTTGACAGAACGATGACTGTTCGGTGACATTATCTTTTGACTTGACACAGACAACGTATTCGTTTCTCCCCTGCTCCCATTAGACAAACAAGGGTTGTTGGGGGTATAATAAGGCTGCCTCTGGTGTTACAGAACGGTGACACCTCATTTCAAAACGGTAACACTCCTGCCATACCCCCGTAACACCGGCCTGCTAGAATCAATATAGAGTCCTACAACTGGAGGTCATCGCCATGAGCACATTACGAAAGTCACGAGCGTCTGTCATCCTTTTTGTGATCCTTTGCATGGCTTTTGCGTCAGGTCAAGTCGGTCTTGTCAGCTCGGGTGGCTTGTCGGACGGCCACCATTCACAGGCCCGACAGACCTGCGGCCCCAGTGCTCAAATCAACGTCGTCCCCAATTTGCCCACCCAAGACGATCACGTCCAGGTGATCGCTTCCGGTGAGTGGTACGACACCTGCATCCCTTTCTATCAATCCCATCAGATTGACGACCATCTGATTAGAGTGGACGCTATCGTTGACTATCCTCCCGGTACAGGCTGCGCCGACATGATTACCCCCTGGGAGTTCATGGTAGATATTGGGGAGCTAACAGCCGGTTCCTATGAGGTCAATCTTTACATCACCGACGTATTCAACCAGGTTCCCACTCCCACCACGCTCTGTGCAACGAAGCGCTTTACGGTCTTCCCAGAGTTAAACAGGACATACCTGCCTATCATCGCCAAGTGAATCACTGTCCATCCATTCTGATGGGAGGTTGCAATGCCGAGACAAAGATACCGCAATTCGCCCGTTCTGCGCTCCTTGCTCCTGGTGTTCACCCTGGTTTTTCTCCCCGCGTGTGACACCTTCGAAGTGAGCATTGAGGGCTCTGGCATGTCTGATTCCATAGCCACTCCCTCCACCGAAATCCCACGCCCGGCCCCATCCATGATGACGCCGACACCCACGCCGGTGCCGACCGAGTTGCGTGTCGTCTTTGTCAAGGAAGGCGATGTCTGGTTGTGGACGGGGGGAATGGAAGAAGCGGAGCCGCTGACGCAGACGGGCGACGTTGGTGACGACGATCTTGGAATCTCTGACGACGAAGCGACGGTAGCCTTCACGCGAAGAGATGGGGTGTGGGCCATCAACACGGATGGCACAGGCGAGCGCAGGCTGGTGAGCGAAGCAGACTTCGACGCCATGGAACCAACAGACCCCGGTGTGTGGCTTGATCGCTTTGCCTGGGTCCCTGGCACGCACACCCTGGCATTCAACACGCACCTGCGCCAGCAATTTGGAGGGAATCCCACCGATGACCTGCACCTGGTCAATGCGGATACGTTGGAGCACACGGCCTTGCTTCCCCCTGGTGAGGGCGGTCACTTTTACTACTCTCCTGATGGCAGTCAGGTCGCCATTGTGAGGTCCGGTACGATTGATCTGCTCGATGCCGATGGGGGGAATCGGCGGGACATGGTATTGCCCTATACGCCATCCAAAGCGTATGCCGAGGATCGCTACTACGCACAACCCGTCTGGGCGGCGGACGGCAGTGCGCTGGCCGTGGCTATCCCGCCACCCGATCCCTATGCCCAGCCTGCCCAGGTCACGAGCGTCTGGCACATCCCCGCCGATGGCACGCTCCACAGACTCGTTGCCTATATCTCGACGGTGCCGGCGGGGCCGATAGCCTTTTCGCCCGACTTGGCCTACGTAGCTTACTTGCAGCAGACAGACGACGCCACCAAGTCCGACTCAGCCAACCTGGTTATCACAAAGCTGGACAGCACAGAAGCAGGCGGAGATGGTACAGTTACCTATGGCACTGGGGTTCTCCCGGTACTGGCGGGGTTCCTGGGGTGGGCGGCAGACTCGCAGCACTTCGCTTTCACGCCCGATTTGCCGCGCAACCCTCAACAGCCCGCGGAATTGCCCCAGGCCCAGATCGGCCAGCTTGGTGGTGATCCCATCCCAATAGACATTGACGCTGTCCTCTTCGTTGCCGACGTCCGCTGGATAGACGCCACCCGCTACCTGCTCCTGGCGAAAGATGTCAACCAGGCCACGTGGAGCATCCTCCTGGGAGGGATCGGCTCTCCCAGCGTGGTCCTGGCGTCCATACCTGAGCGTCCGGGTGACGACGTTCCACCGTATGATTTTGCTAAAGCGATGGTTCCCGCCGTTGGCCCAGGGGTGTAGGTCGTTGCGCATGTTAAGAAATCAGGCTACCCTCCCGCAGGTTGCTTTTGGGGGCGGGACCGGTGATTGAACATCTGCCCGGAGCTAGCGTTTCCCGATATTACCTGCTAAACCTGCGGGAGGGTGAGCGGTTACGAAAGAGAGATGTGTATGACAGGCAAACCGAAAATCCTGCTGGTAGACGACGAGCGGGCGATCACGGCCAACCTGGCCCCTTTCCTGGAGCGATCCGGCTTCGTCGTGGCCGTCGCCGCCGATGGGGAGGAAGCTCTGCGCCAGGTTGCCAGCTTTGGACCCGACTTGATCGTTCTCGATATTCTGATGCCCAAGGTGGATGGCCGCGAAGTGCTGCGCCGCCTGCGCCAGGGCGGTGATTGGACGCCCGTCATCCTGCTGACC
This sequence comes from uncultured Anaerolineae bacterium, assembly GCA_964592085.1. Classification (GTDB taxonomy): domain Bacteria; phylum Chloroflexota; class Anaerolineae; order VGOG01; family VGOG01; genus CAZQDO01. The sequence continues at coordinate 2,596 of CAZQDO010000055.1, forward strand.
CAGGTCGGCGAGTCCACGGAGCGGGCCATGGCGCTGGAGGAGGGCGCGGACGATTACCTCAACAAGCCCTTTGATCCGCACGAACTGGTGGCCCGCATACGGGCCGTTCTTCGCCGAGCCCGTCCCGGCCAGCCGCCACTGGCCGCTGCCCAACGCCTGTCCAGCGGCGATCTGAGTCTGGACCGCCGGGCGCGACGCGCCTACTGGGAGTCGGAGGAACTGCGGCTCACGCCCAAGGCCGTTGCATTGCTGGAATACCTGATGACGCATCCCGACGAACTGCTATCACGAGACCGGCTACTGGATGCCGTCTGGGGCTGGGATTATCCCACCGGCACCCGCACGGTGGACACGCGCATCGCCGAGCTGCGTCGCGCCCTGGATGACAATCCGACGCAGCCCCGCTACATCGAAACGGTGCCAGGCCAGGGGTATCGCTTCGTGGGAGAAGTGGAGGTAGTGCCATGAGACGCTGGTGGATCCTGATGCTGATACCGGCTGCGGCGGGCCTCATGGTGGCCACCCTGGTGACGGATGTCCACATTCTGGGGAATCCAATTCTCAACATCCGCGTGGACCTGGGCACTGTGGCGTTGATCATCGGACTGACCCTGTCGGCTCTGATAGCGGAGGGGCTGGTGTTGTGGGAGTGGGCCAGGCGGCGGTGCCAGCGACGTATGGACAACATCCGCGCTCAGGCGGCGGAGGAGCGGCGCCGCTTCCTGCAACGCCTCGACCACGAACTCAAGAACCCTCTCACCGCCATCCGCGCCGGACTGGCCAACGTGCCAGAACCTGGCCTCGCCAATGGCTCGACCACGATCACGCAGCAAGAAGCTCTGGCGAGCGTGGAAGCGCAGGTGATGCGTCTCAGCCGCCTGACGTCTGACCTGCGCAAGCTGGCAGAGCTGGAAACCCGCCCCCTGGAGCCGGCGCCCGTAGACGTTGCCCAGTTGTTGGAAGAAGTAGTGGCATTGGCACAGGAGCAACCAGAGGCCGAGGCGCGGCGGCTGACCCTGATGCTGCCCCAGGCACCCTGGCCCGTGCCCGATGTCATGGGCGACTGGGACCTGCTCTTCCTGGCGACCTACAACCTGCTGGACAACGCCCTCAAGTTTACCCGGCCTGGCGATGCGGTGGAAGTGCGAGCCTTCGAAGATGGAAACTTCGTGGCCATCGAGGTCGCCGACACGGGCCCGGGCATTCCAGAGGAGGAATTGCCTCGCGTGTGGGAGGAGCTGTATCGAGGTCAAAGCGCGCGGGGCGTGCCGGGCAGTGGCCTGGGGCTGACGCTGGCCCGTGCCAGCGTCGAGGGACACGGCGGCCAGATCACGCTGCGCAGCCGCGTCGGGCAGGGCACGGTGGTGACGATGCGGTTGCCGGCGCGGTGATTTTACAGAGGGGAGGTCAAAATGTCTGCCATTCCCAGTATCGGCCTGGGCGAGGTTCTCGTCCTCGCTGGTTGCGCTGGTTTACCATTGCTCATCGGTGTGATCGTCGTTGCCGTCATCCTGGCAAAGAGGAAGAAGGGTAATGCGCCAACGAATGACTCAGGTGTGAAAACAACCAAGTTGAGGTACGCGCTCCTTGCTATCGTCCTTTTAATTGCCTTCAGCGTTTTTCTCATCCTGGACCTTTTCGGTTCAGTATCGGTTTATCTCCGTTTCACCGCCGCTTACGCCGCTTTCTGGGTTCTGGTCGGTGCGCTGCTGCTTCAGGGCAGTCCCCTGCGCCGCCAAGCCTTGATCTTGGGCATCTTTGCGATTGCTGTTTTGGTCGTACCCTTCATCAACTGGAACAGCCGTAAGCCTTTTCTCAGGGACCTTTACCGCATCGAAGAGGGCATGACCGAGGCCCAGGTCCAGCAGATCATGGGCGGGTACATCAAGGAAGCCGATTTGCCCTCTTGTCTCCTCAGTGAAGCAACTGAGACGGCGGGACTTTCCCTGCAAAAGTGCGTGTTCTATCGCCACACAGATGAAAGCTGGGGTAACTCAGATTGGGGAGTGGTCGCCTTTGAAAACAGCCAGGTGGCGCAGACAGAGTTTCTCCCAGGTTTCTTCTTATCACGCAGGTCTACGCCACCCGGCGCGGACGCAGCCAGCGGTAAGCTTGAGCAAGCAGGCTACGTCTTTCTGCGGTGGAAAGAAGGGCTGGCGATCATGATCTGGCATGACGCTCTTGAATCTGGTGAGGGCAGCGGCTCAGGGTCCACGGCCGACCCGATCTATCGCTACCAGGGTTACGCAGCATCTCCAGGCGGCCCACGCTTCGAGTGGGAGGTGCAAACGGCCGACGGAAGGACCGCACGGTTCCAGATCAATCACACGAGTTATGATCTTGCTGACGGTGCATTGTTCCTCATCACGACAGAAGATGGACAGACAGAAGTCCGACAGCTGCAGCGTGATCTGTCGGGCGTTCAGCCCAACCACGAGAGCATCGTCGCTTTCGCCAGGAGCGACCCAGACGTAGCCAAATTCACTGGCGTCACGCCCGATTCGCAATAGGTGGCGGATCTGCCTCGTCTCATACGGCATTTCGCCGCTCTATAAGCCGCCAACTTCTGAAAGCTACCTGCATGACCCCGCGCAGGTAGCTTCTTATTGCCAAACAACCTGAAATCTGCTATACTTCTGAATGACTTGTGAGGAGCACCATAGGATGCATCACCCTACCCACATTTTGCTGATCGAAGACGACCCCGACGTGGCCCAAAGCCTGCAGGTCGGTCTGGAACGAGAGGGTTACTCTGTGACCTGGAAAGATTCGGGCACGACGGGCCTCGCCCACGCCCGTGACCACAACCCGCACCTGATCATCCTCGATGTGCGGCTGCCCGATGGCTCCGGCTTTGACTTCTGCCGCCAGATGCGGCAGTTGGGCCTCCGCCAGCCGATCCTGATGCTCACCGTTCAGGGGGATGAGATAGACAAGGTGTTGGGTCTGGAGATGGGCGCCGACGATTACGTCACCAAGCCCTACGGCCTGCGCGAGTTGCTCTCACGCATCCGCGCCTTGCTACGCCGCACCTATGGCGAGCTATCGGCTACCGACGCCGACGTGCTCTACGCTGGCGACCTGGTCATTGATCGCGGCCGCGGACAAGTGTGGCGAGGCAACCAGCAGTTCAACCTGACGCCTACCGAGTTCCGGCTGCTGGTCTACCTGGCCCGCCACCCCGGCCAGGCCCTCAGCCGCGCCCAGATCATTGACGCCGTGTGGGGCTACACCGCCGACGTGGAGAGCGACCGCGCCGTCAACGTCCACATCCGCCGCCTGCGCGAAAAGGTGGAGTTGAACCCCAGCCGACCGACACTAATTCTCACCGTGCCCGGCATCGGCTACCGCCTCGTCGGTTGACCCCCTCGCTTTTGTCCCCCTTGCGACACAGCCCCGTCCACAATGTTCGCACCTCATTTAGAGACTGTAATCTCCCCGCAACCGAAACCTGCCTCTGTTACAATCAGGGCATTCTCACGAGAGGGATGCTCGATGAAACGCTTGATGACACTGATGTCGGTCCTGTTGGTGGCGGTGCTGATCGGCGGCGCGGGCTACCTGGGATTTCGCAGTTCAGGAGATGCTGGGAAACTGGGCGACCTGTTGAGCGCCGGCAGTCTGCACAGCCGACAGGCCCAGGCCAGCGCCGAGCCCTCAGCGCTCCCCACAGTGCCCGTGACCCAGGGCGACGTACAGCAAACGGTGACCGCACCAGGCCAGTTGGTGAGCACACAAGAGGCCGTGCTGGGATTGGACGTCGGCGGCCGGCTGACCGAGATCAACGTGCGGCCCGGCGACGCGGTACGCAAGGGGCACGTGCTGGCCCGGCTGGACAAAGCACCCCTCGAGGCCGCACTGAATGAGGCCCGTCTCAGATTGGAGCAGGCCGAGGCCGAGCACGTCCGTCGTCTGGCGGAGGCCGAGACGACTGTCGAGATGGCTCATCTCAAGCTGGAGCAAGCCGAAGCGGAGCACACCCGCCAATTGGCTGAGGCAGAACTGGCTGTCGAGAGGGCGCATCTCAGGCTGGATCAAGCCGAGGCGGAACACACCCGTCAACTGGCCGAGGCAGAATTGGCTATCAAGAGCGCGCGTCTCAAACTGGAACAGGCCGAGATTGAGCACCCGCGCCAATTGAAGGAAGCAGAGCTAAACTTGCAGGCCGCCGAATCCGCCTTGCGTCAGGCTCGTCTCAGACGCCCGATCATCACCGCCGCCGATATTCGGCTGCAAAACGCCATCGAAGCCGAGGCATCGGCCGAGGTCGAGTACCAGGAGGCGTTGGATCGGCAGCGGGCTAACTGGGAGCCGCCAGAGGTCGCTGAGGGCTACCTGCGCGCCCTGGAAGCCGCCCAGGACGCACGCGCTATCGCCGAGGCCGAATACGAAGCCGCCCAGGGATCGCAAGCCGCCAGCAGCGAAGCGCTGAAGAGCCTGGAGGCCGAAATCGAAAGGGCCGGGATCGCGCTGGATCGTCTGGAGGCCGGCGTGGATCCTTTCCTGGAATTGGAGGTCGAAGAGGCTCAAAAGGCTCTCGATGACCTGACAGAGGCCGGCGCAGATCCCCTGTTGAGAATTGAGTCAGAAAAAGCTCAACAGGCCCTCGACGACCTGACGAAGGCAGGCGTGGATCCGTTTCTGGAGCTGGCGGTGGAAAAGGCCCAGGCCGACCTGGAGGCAGCCACACTGGTCGCCCCCTTTGATGGCATCGTGCTGGAGGTCAAAGCCAGGCCAGGTGAGACCGTGGCGGCTGGCGCTGGCCTGGTTGTCCTGACCGATCCGAGTGCCGTCGAGGTAAGGTCCACCGTCATCGAGGAGGATCTGCCCCTGGTGCAGGTCGGCCAACTGGCGGAGCTCTTTTTCGACGCCGTGCCCGAAGCCGCCGTGCAGGGTCGGGTGGCACGCATCGTCCCCCAGCGCGTGGCAGGCGAGGGGCGTCCGCTGTACCACGTTTACATCGCGCCACAGAAACTGCCCGAGGGCCTGCTGCCAGGGATGACGGTGGATGCCTCGATCATTGTGGCGCAGCGAGCAGGGGTGCTACGTCTGCCCCGTGCCCTGGTGCGGGCTGGATCGGGTGGGATAGCTCAGGTGGAGGTTTGGACCGATGGCCATGCCCAGGAGCGGGTGGTGCAGGTGGGATTGCGCGGTGACGTGTACATCGAAATCCTGAAAGGCCTAAACGAGGGTGAATTGGTGGTGGGGCAATGAGCCAGTGGGTGATCGAGGCGGAAGGCTTGACCAAAACGTACCAGATGGGCACGAGCGAGGTGTACGCGCTGCGCGGGGTCAGTCTGTGCGTGGCAGCGGGTGAGTTCCTGGCACTGATGGGCGCGTCGGGCAGCGGCAAGTCTACGCTGATGCACCTGCTGGGCTGCCTGGACACCCCCACGGCAGGGCGCTATCGCCTGGAGGATCGGGACGTGAGCACCCTCTCCAATCGCGAGCGGGCCAGGGTGCGCAACACCCGCATCGGCTTTGTCTTTCAGAGCTTCAATTTGCTATCGCGTCTCAATGCGCTAGAGAACGTGGCGCTGCCGCTGCTTTACCAGGGTTGCGCCAAAGATGCCAGGCAGCACGCCACCGAAGCGCTGGAACGGGTCGGACTGACCGACCGCGCCGATCATCGCCCGGCGGAACTGTCGGGCGGCGAGCGCCAGCGGGTCGCCATCGCTCGTGCGCTGGTGGCCCACCCGGCCATCATCCTGGCCGACGAGCCCACCGGCAACCTGGACAGCGCCACCGGCGACGAGGTGATGCGGCTGCTGGTTGGGCTGCACAACGAGGGGCGAACGATTCTGGTGGTGACCCACGACCCTCGCGTGGCGGCCTACGCCCAGCGCAGACTCTACATGGACGATGGTCGCATTGCAGATGGGAGGCCGGACCATGTCACTTCTTAACACCCTGCGCACGGCGTTGTGCGGCGTCACGGCCAACAAGCTGCGGGCAACCCTGACGACCCTGGGCGTCATCATCGGTGTGGCCTCGGTCATCGCTATGCTGGCGCTGGGCAACGGCGCGCGCGCCGCAGTGGAGGCCAGCTTTCGCTTTCTTGGCTCCGACCAGATCCAGATCAGCGTCAGCCAGCAAATAGATGACGGTGAGTTGGTCCCCGTCGGGAGAATCCTCTCCTACGAGGATGGCCTGCGCATGGCCGCCGAGGTTGAACTGGTGAACCGGGTTGACATGTCCATCATGGGAAACGGCAGGGTCCGGCACGGACGCGCGGTGCTGGACGTGGGCGTCACTGGCGCAACCGCCGATGCACTGTTGACCTTAGTCGGTAATGAAGAGGTACAACCGGTCGGTTGGCCCGAAGGTAAGCCCTTGAGCACCGATGCTTTTATCAGCCAGGGTCGCTTCTTTATCCCCTCCGAGGTGGTGGCGAGCGCCGACGTGTGTGTGCTGGGCTACGAGACGGCGCTGGACTTGTTCCAGGGGGACGATCCCCTGGGCCAGATCGTTTGGGTCAACCGCCAGCGCTGCCTGGTCATCGGCGTGCTGGCGGAGCTGGAAACGGTTGACCCCGATCAACGCTATCGTAGCAAGCCCAACGGGGCATTTTACATGCCCATCAGCACCGCCATCCGCATGTTGTACGACGAGGAGCCATCGGTGATGATCACGGCGCACATGAGCGACGAGAGCCGGGTGGACGAGGCCAAAGCCCAGCTCGCCGCCTATCTGCGGGAGCGGCATGGCATCGAAAAGGGTGCCGACGGCGAGTACGAAGACGACTTTGGCCTGACCACTCGCCAGGACATCCTGGGCGCGCAGCAAGAGTCGGCGCGCACCTTTGCCCTGCTGCTGGCAGCGATGGCGGCGGTCTCGCTGGTGGTGGGCGGCATTGGTATTATGAACGTGATGCTGGTCAGCGTGACGGAGCGCACGCGGGAAATCGGCGTTCGCCTGGCCGTGGGAGCGCGCCAGCAAGACATAGTGGCCCAGTTCATGCTCGAAGCGGTGTTGCTCAGCGCCGGCGGCGGGCTGTTAGGCATCGCGGCAGGTGTGCTTTCCATCCCCCTGGCCGCCTCCCTCAACCAGGGAAACGCCTTGCTGGCCCCCAACAGCATCCCCCTGGCCTTCGGCGTCGCCCTGCTGACAGGGGTGGCCTTCGGCCTCTACCCGGCGGTGCGGGCTTCGCGGCTCGACCCCATTGAGGCATTGCGGTACGAGTGAGGCGTGTTGCGTGAGTCAGTTCCAAATTTACGAATTAGGAGGCGCAAACGATGAAACGTTCAATCTGGATAGCAAGTGGTGTGGTGGCATTGGTGCTGTTGCTGGCAGGCGCGGGCTTTGTAGGTGGCCGGCTGCTGGGCAGATCGGATTTGAGCAGCGACAACCAACACGTCATAGTGTCCGATTCCGGCGGTGTGGTGACGACCTCTGGGTTCATGCTTGAGAAGGAGCACGCAGCGGAGATGCCCGATGCTGCCCCAGATGTTGCCGGCCTTTTTGTGCGGCGCGAGGACAATAGCCTTTTTGTCGGCACCGGCCATATGTCGGGTGTCAAGGTGGATGGCGAATGGGAGCTTCACCACGACGGCCCGGTGGTAGAGGTGGTCACCACGCACGACACGGTGATCTACCGAGATGACACTTTTCAGCAACTCAGGGGGGATCCGCCATCCGGACCGATCCAGCAGGTGCTCACCCCCGGCGTAGTTGACGAGATCGGCGAGAACAGCGCGGTCAGCGCGTGGGGAGAGAGACGCGGTGAGCGCCTGATAGCCGAGGTGATCGTGTTCTACCCCGCTGTGCAGTAAATACTCCCGACTTGACAGGGGGTGCGGCCTGACGTAATATATGGGCGACTGATCTGCTCTGGAGGTGAAGGATGATGCCCAAATCTGTGCGGTGGCGCTTGCCCCTCAGCTACGCGGCCATTGCGCTGTTGGCTGCCCTGGCCCTGGGACTCGTGTTGCTGACCACGCTGCGCGGGTATTACCGCCAACAAGAGCTCGATTACCTTACCCGCAACGCGCAAGCCATTGGCTCGGCCATTCCCCGTCTGTTCGATCTGGATGTATCATCAAACGTGCTGCAATCCCAACTGAGCAGCTTTGCTTTTTTCTCTCAGACGCGGGTGCGGCTGCTAGACACAGCATCACAGGTAGTGGCCGACTCGGGCGATCCTCAGGGGCAGCAAGGGGTGGTCACCCTGGCACTGAAGGCGAAAATGCTAGACATCCAGAACGCCGAGGAGATGCCCGATGCTTCTGCGGATGTTGATGGCCTCTTCGTGCGGCGCGAGGACGGTAGCCTTTTTGTTCGCACAGGCAACAGGTCGGGCGTCAAGGTGAATGGCGAGTGGGAGCTTCACCAAGACGGGCCTGTGGTAGAGATAGTCACTACGCACGACACAGTGATCTACCGAGACGACACTTTGGAGCAACTCGGAGGCGTCGCGCCCTCCGGACCGATCCAGCAGGTGCTCAACCCTGGCACGTTAGATGAGCTGGGCAAAAACAGCACGGTCCGGGCGTGGGGGGAGAAACGCGGTGATGGCGTGGTAGCCGAGGTGATCGTGTTCACCAGCGGGGTGTACGATGGCGGCGGGTCGCCGGGGGGCGAACGAACCACTGTCTCGCCTGTGATACCGTCAATTGCCATCGAGGTCCTCCCGCTATCTGATGAGATTCTTACCGAGGCAGAAGAGTACCCGTTTGACCCCGGTTATTATGTGTATTCTACCTCCGCCGTCGGGACGCCGTATGGCTTTGACTTGAACGCCGAGACGCCATCGGACGGACACCGTTCCGATCAGGTGACACGCCAGCCTTTCCACGACCAGGAAGGGGAACTGCTGGGTTACGTCGAACTCTCCGAGGGCCCGGCCTATGGGCGCCAGATCCTGGAAAGCGTGGCACGCGGATGGGCTATCGCCGGCAGCGTGGCTGTCTTGTTGGCAACGGTCGCCGGGTGGATGGCCAGCCGCCGCATCACCACCCCGCTGCTGGCGCTGACCGGCGTCACAACCCGCATGGCCGACGGCGACCTGTCCGCCCGCGCCGACATTGCCCGCCAGGACGAGTTCGGGATGCTGGCTGGCTCCTTCAACCAGATGGCCGATCAGGTCGAGGAGACCATTGACACACTGCGCCGCTTCGTCTCCGACGCCGCCCACGAGATACACACTCCGCTGACGGCGCTGCGCACCAACCTGGAACTGGCGCCCGACGAGGAGTTCGTGCGACGGGCACAGGCCCAGGCGAGCCGGCTGGAAGCCCTGACTCAGGCCCTGCTGGACCTTTCGCAACTGGAAAGCGGCTCGGCACAAGAGGCCACGGCCCCCGTCAAGTTGACCGCCCTGCTGCGGGAGGCAAGCGAACCATATGCCTCGCGCGCGGAGCAGGCTGGCCTCGCCTTTGGCCTGACACTGCCTGAGTACCCTGTGACCGTGGAAGGGAATCAGGCGCAACTACGGCGTGCATTGGGCAACCTGCTCGACAATGCGGTCAAGTTCACGCCAGAGGGCGGCACCATCCGCGTGGGACTCCGGCGCAAGGACGATGGGGCCGAGTTATGGGTCGAAGACAGCGGCATCGGCATCCCCGACGAAGACCTGCGGCACATCTTCAGCCGTTTCCACCGGGGGCGCAACGTAGGCGGCTACCCCGGCAGTGGATTGGGCCTGGCTATCGTCAAGGCGATTGTCGAAAAGCACGGCGGCCGCATCGGGGTGGAGAGCACATTAGGTCAGGGCTCGCGCTTCTCCTTGACCCTGCCAGGGATGTTGTAGCTACGCGATTCACTACCCGACATGTGGGGAGAAACTGCTCTAAGCCCCGTCCCCGGGGCGACTTTCGCGAGGTGACTTCGCTGGCGACGCCCCCGAGGACGGGGGCTGAGAGCGTTTTCAAAGACTCTCCGGAAGATCCCCCAGGATGCGTCTGGGGAGGTTTTATTTGCTGATGGCTTTGCACCCGCATCCGGCGAGGCAGGCTCGTGACGATGCGGCTGCCGGTGCGGTGATGTTGCAGAACGGTAACATGCTGTTTCAAAGTTGTGACATCGCTGCCACACTCTCGTAACATCCGTATGCTACTATTCCAGGCAGAATAGCGTAGAGGGGAACTTCTTCGGCCCTCAAAGCGTCTAAAACATGAAGCCCATGAGGGCAAATTCAAGCATTAAGGAGACGAGAGATGAAAGGCAGACTGTCAATTTCGGGTTTCAAACGAATCGGTTTCGCTATCGCCCTGATGTTGGTGTTGATGGTGAGCAACGCCGTCCGGGCCGACGAGGGCATCACGACAGCGCCAACAGTACAACACACGGATCCGCGCTGGCAAGCTAAGTACTGGAACAACACATTCCTGTCGGGCGAGCCAGTGCTACGGCAAATGGAGGCCGATCTGAACTATGACTGGGCCTCCGACTCTCCCCACTTCCGCGTTCAGGCCGATCACTTCTCAGCACGCTGGACGCGCTACATTGACGTGACCCCCGGCACCTATCGCTTCACCGTCACCAGCGACGACGGCATTCGGGTTTGGGTGGATAGTGACTTGCTCATTGACCAGTGGCACGATCATCCGCCCACGACCTACAGCGCCGAAACGTACCTGGGTGACGGACACCATCTGGTCAAAGTGGAGTATTACGAGAGGGGCGGCGTCGCCGTGGCCAAGGTTTCCTGGGCACTGGCCACCGACCCTCCCCAGTACTGGCGAGGAGAATACTACAACAACAAGTCGCTGAGCGGGTCGCCCAGTCTGGTGCGGGATGATCAGGAGATCAACTTCTCCTGGGGTAGCGGCTCGCCAGCACCTGGACAGGTCAATGCCGACGTCTTCTCTGCTCGTTGGACTCGCAATTTGGACCTGTCTGCTGGCAGCTATCGGTTCAGCATGACCGTTGACGACGGGGCTCGCCTGTACGTGAACGGCCATCTGCTGATTGACGCCTGGAAAGACCAGCCCCCGACCACCTACACCGGCGACATCTACCTGCCCGGTGGTTCGGTCACTGTGCAGATGGAATACTACGAGAACCTCGGCAGCGCCACCGCCCGACTGAGCAGGGAAACCCTCTCTCCGGCTGACTGGCTGACCTACTCCAATTCGCATTTCGCCATCAAGCTGAAATATCCTGCCAACTGGCAGCCGGTGCCGGGGTACGGCGATCCAGAATCCGGCGAGAAGTACGCTGGGACAGACGGCTTCTTCATGATCACTGCCATGGACGGCGACAGCATTGACAGCGTGGCCGAGGCGGAAGCCTACCATAAACTACAACCTTATGGCTCCCAGCCGACCATCGAGAGCCTGCACATTCAAGGCCAGGAAGCCCGGCTCATCCTGCCCTCGGCCGACCAGCCCGCCGGGATGGACGGCCAGTCGGCGCTGATCGTCCGGTATCCCCAGCCGGTGGAGATTGGTGGGCACGTTTATCCCTTCTTCGTGCTTTACGCCGATCAGGATCACGTTCGGGCCATCGGGGAAACGCTGCGGTTCACCGCTACGCCTACGCCGACCGGCGTGATCGTTGACGATACTGACGCGGGTTTCGTCAAAAACGGCTCGTCCACCGGCTGGCACACAGCGGGTGAAGGCTACGGCGGCCACCTGACCTGGACCCGGAACAACGACCAGGCGCGCTCCAACTATAACTGGGCACGTTGGTATCCTGACCTGGCTGCAGGCCGCTACGAGGTCTTCGTCTACATCCCCGACCGCTACACCACCACCTCGCAGGCGCGCTACTGGGTGTCCCACCGCGATGGCTACACGCTGCGTATTGTGGATCAGTCAGCCAATGGTGGCCGTTGGGTTTCTCTCGGCACCTATTGGTTCCGGGGCACCCGCGATGACCACGTGTCGCTCTCCGACGTCACCTACGAGCCCTACCTGTCGCGCCTGATTGCCTTTGACGCGGTGAAGTGGGTGCCTAGCAATGAGGATTTGCATTGGGATACGAACCCAAGCACATTGATCCTCCGACATTGGGAGTCATATCGTGCATCTGTCTATTCAGTCGCAACCTTGATCCCACCTCTGCAAGTGTGGGGGGACGGACGCATCATCTGGTTGAGTGAGGGCTACGTGCACTATCAGCGCCGCATGATGGTAGGCCATCTCACACAGAGTCAGATGGAGGAACTGCTTCAGCGCATTGTGAACGCCGGATTCTATGATTGGGAGGAGGCTTACTATTCGGCAGCGCCTGATCCTTACGATATTTTGGTTGTAAACCTCGCCAGCCATTCCGAACAGCCTAGAAAGGTGTATGTCGATTCACCCAGTGCTCCAGAAGGATTTGTCGAGCTAATCGAGTTTCTGAAGGAAGTGCCTGCCACAGTTGCAGATGCGAAACCGTATGTACCAGACAGAGCATATCTGGAGGCTTGGCTTACTGATGCTGAGCCAACAGAACAGACACCGCAATGGCCTGATGCAGGCTATGATCTTGATCAGGCTGCAAATGGAATGTACATTGAGGGTGACGCGCTTGCGTTTGCGTGGGAATTAGTCAATGAGAATCCATCCGTGCCTCAATATGTGCGATTCAATGGAAGGGTGTATGGTTTTACTCTCTCTGTACCAGAGGTCTCAGTGTGTGCGGAGCCGCACCCAGCATTTGAGGTAGTCCCATCGTGCCACTGAGGTGTGACACGATCACTTTGGGAGGCAGCGATGCAACCAGTACAAAGAGTAACCCTCGCGGTTGTCACAGCAATGGTCATGGTGAGCTTGTTCACCTGGGCACTGGCTCCTCGTGACTCGATAGCGCAGGCAGATACCGTTGGTACTGAGCAAGCATACTTCAAGGTCGGTTTTGAAGGTGAGGCGGATTTGACATTCACAATCCTACTGACCGACGCAGCCAAGATACAAGAAGCCCGCGACATCGTTCAGGGTGTGCAAACGGATGCCGTCAGTGTGTTAGGAACGGTTGTCAAGACCTCGGTGTTCTACAACCCACAATGGAGCTATCATCTGGCGCCGGAGTCCGTTGAGTTCTTTGAAAATGCCGTTGAGGTATGCGATGCGCACCCCCAGTATGTCGAAGAGCACCTAGATGAGGTATGTGGTGCATTTCTGCCTGGGTGTACCTGGTGTCCCTGGACCTCCGTCGTCGTTGAGGAGGTCTACATGCACCGGGTGTTCTTGCCCATCGTCTTGAGGGAGGTTTGTGAAACGCATACCGCCGCCATGACACTGGCTACCACGGCTACCGTCCTGGAGGTGGGTGAGGTGGTCACGGTGACGGCGACCCTGGCCAATGTGGGCTGCGCGGACCTAGGGATGCCCCAGTATCAACTGCATACGCAGTCCGAGAGCGGGCAGCCTATCTTTGAACCGAATTCCTCCACGCCGATCCTGCATTTGGTGGGGATTCACCCCGGCGAGGCCGACATAGCGGAGTTCGTCTTACAGGCGGTCGGACCCGGCGAGGCCACCCTCAGCACCAGCGCCAGCTTCGAGGTCCACCTGGGCTATCCAGGGCCGGCCTACTGGGGTGGCAGCAGCTCCGAGCCGCTCACGCTCACTGTGCTGTCTCCAGCAACGGCAACGCCGACACCAACTGCGACGCCACCTACTCTGATGGTGCACAAGGTGGCCGAACCGGAGGCAGTCGTGCCCGGCGATGTGATCGTCTACACCATCGTGATGATGAACGACATGCTGGGCGAGGCGGATCCCGGCACCTCCGTCGTGCTCACGGACAGCATCCCTGCCCATACGACCTACATCAGCGGCACGGCCAGCAGCGAGGCGCATTACGATGCCGCTGCTAACCGAATCACGTGGGCGGGTGCCGTGCCTCAAGGTCTGTCCGTCACCGTGTCCTTCCAGGTGCAGGTGGATGGGTGCGAGCTTGCGAGTGAGGAGATCGAGAACGTCACCCTGGTCAGGGATGCCTTTGGGCGCGAGTACGAAAGACGCTGCTCCGTCAGGAGAGAAGATAATTGAACACACAAGATACTGCACACCAACACCCCTGGACCTACGTACTCACCGCCTGGGCCACTCTGCTCGTTCTGTTTGCCCTCGTGGCCTGTGGTACCGACGAAGCAACAACGCCAACGCCTATCGTGGCCAGCCCGACGACGGGAGTCACTCGCTTCCCCTCTCCTCCCTCTCCAACAGACACACCGATCACAGCCAACCCAACACCCACCCCTTTCCCAACAAGAGAGTGGAATCTGGAGGACATCCAGGTGGATGGCTCCACGATTACGGTATCGCTGAGGGTGTTTGCAGGTATTGATGTCCGGGCAACTCTGGATGGCAAACCGGCTGACGAGGTTAGGCCTAACCTACCAACCATTGAGCACGTTTTCCGGAGCGTTATTCCAGGAGAGCATACTGTAGAGGTGCGGGACGTGGTCGGCCACAGTGAGACCACGGAAGTAGTGGTGCCTGCGTTTCAGAACTGGGTAAGCTATCCCAGCCTCAACGACATCCGCAGCCTGGCTTTTGCGCCCGATGGGTCTCTGTGGGCAGGCACCAGCAGCGGCGTCGTGCGTTGGGATCTGGCCACCGATACCCACATCCGCTACAGCACGGCCGACGGCCTGGCTTTGGATGACGTCACCGACCTCGTCTTCGCTCCCGACGGCACGCTGTGGGTGGCGACGCGGGGTGGCGGCGTGAGCCGTTTCGCCGCCACAGGTTGGACCAGCTACACGGAGGCGGATGGGTTGATCAGTAACATCGTTTACTCCATAACCACCGCTTCCGATGGCTCGGTGTGGGTGGGCACCCAAAACGGCGCCAGCCACTTCGATGGGGAAACCTGGGCCAGCTACACCGTGGCCGATGGCCTGGCTGGCGATGTCGTCTGGTACGTGGCGGTCGCTCCCGACGGAGACGTTTGGTTCAGCACCCACGCGGGCGGGGTGAGTCGCTACGACCCAGGCCAGAACACCTGGACCACCTATGGCACCGAACACGGCTTGCCTCTACCCAATGCACGCTTTCTCACCATAGGGCCCGACGGAGCGCCCTGGCTGCACATCGGCTACGATCACGTCTATCGCTTCGATGGCATAAGCTGGCAGGTGGTTTACGAGGCCGGAGGTGGCCAGTGGGTGTGCGACATCGCTTTTGCCGCCGACGGCTCGCCCTGGATCGCCACCTGTGGCGGCTATCACGCCTATGGCGCTGGCCTGGCCCACTTTGACGGAACCACCTGGGCCTACACCACCACAGCGGATGGTCTGGTTGACAATGAGGTCTTCGCTGTGGCTGTGGCGTCGGACGGCACCATCGCCGCCGGCACAGATCGAGGTCTCAGCGTGTACCAGGCGGGGCGGTGGCGTACACTGCGTAGCGGTCCCACCTTGAGCCGAGTGACGACCATCGCTGTCACGACGGACGGTGCAGCATGGTTTGGATTCGGCGACGATGCTTTCCGCTCCGCTGGCGGCGGCCTGAGCCGTTTCGACGGGCAGAGTTGGCAGTACGTCAGCCACGCCGATGGTTTTCCTGTTAGCGACAACGTTCGCGTGCTGGCCGTCGCACCCGACGGGGCACTGTGGGCCGGGGCCG
>CAZQDO010000056.1:0-17858 GCA_964592085.1 uncultured Anaerolineae bacterium
AGGTCGCCCAGGTCTTCCCCCCCTGTGCCATCCAGGTTGGCTCGACTGATGGTGTTGCCATCCTCGTTTGTTACATACATCTTGCCATTGGCCAGGTCCAGCGAGATGCCAACTGGGTCGTCGAGGGTGTCATTCAGGTTGCCGAGGTCTTCTCCCCCTGTGCCAGCCAGGTTGGCTCGACTGATGGTGTCGCCAGCGTAGTTTGCAACATACATCTTGCCATTGGCCAGGTCCAATGCTATATGCCATGGCTCGTCGAGGGTGCCATTGAGGTCGCCCAGGTCTTCCCCCCCTGTGCCATCCAGGTTGGCTCGACTGATGGTGTCGCCATCGTAGTTTGTTACATACATCTTACCCTTGGGACCCTGCGCCGCTGCCGAGTGCGAGTCGGACGCGATGCCCAACGCCAGCACAGCCAACAGGCCGACCAGTGCGGCAAGCCGCAGTACTCGTTTGCCTAGGATGTGAGTCATGAGGTTTTTCTCCTTGTTTGTTTTATGGTTTGTGCCCAGGCAATCTCGAATGATAACGGCCAGGGAACATACCTGTGCTTCAGAAGAAGCTCTCTAAGTAGAACCACAACCCAACAATACTGTTTGTCACATAGTCGCCTCCCTTCACCATTCCCGGCCCATCGGCGGTGGGGGATACCAAAAAGGCCAACAGGCATGCAAAACTACCGCCGCTTGTCAGGGCACAAACCTGGCATCGGTCTCTGATCTACTAAGCTGGCTCCCTTTGGGGGTGTATGATTTCCCTACCTATAATAATGCAAAAAGGGCGTTTTAGATACGGGTAAAAGAGACCAATTTTCGAGTTTTCTGAAAATTTTAAGGCTATTTATGTTCAATGCTCGCCAGGGCAACCTGCTCTGGTTCCTGGCTGCCACCTTCGGCCCATATTATATCATGCCTTTCCGTTTCACGCAAAGTGAGCGTGTCTGCATTGAGGACACGTAGTGACGACTTTAGTCGTCGTTCCCGCCGCAAAAGCGACTGAGGTCGCTACTACGTTTGCCCATAATGCCCCTGGGTAGTCGTTTGGGCATGTCCCCAACGCGCGACGATCGCACGCAAAAGTTTGGTCGTGGGGGGATAATGTGGTATAATTCTGGTTGTTTCCACTGAAGCCAAGAGGTTGATCGAGAGATGTCTATCGTAACGGCCAATGGACTGGCCAAATCCTACGGTCCTCAGGATGTCTTCTGGGACGTTTCCCTCCGCATCGCCAGGGGCGACAAGGTCGCTCTGGTAGGCCGCAACGGCACGGGCAAGACGACGCTGCTGCACATCATCGCCGGCCTGGATACCCCAACGGCAGGCCAGGTGCACCGGGTGCGAAAGCTGCGCATCGGCTACCTGCCCCAGGCGGCTGAGCTGCCAGGTCAGCGCACTCTCTACGAAGAAATGCTGACTGCCTTTGCCGACCTGCAGGCCCAACAGGACGAGCTGCGCCGCCTGGAACAGCAGATGGCCGACCCAGATCAGCGCGAAGGAGCCATGCAGCGCTACGGGGAGGCACTGCAAGCCTTTGAGTTGGCTGGCGGCTATCGGTACGAGAGCGAGATCAGGATGGTTCTGGCCGGGTTGGGCTTCGCGGAGGAGGAACAGCACCAACCCCTCAACATCCTCAGCGGTGGCCAGAAGACCAGAGCACTGCTGGCCAAGCTGCTCCTCTCCGAGCCGGATCTGCTTCTCCTGGACGAGCCTACCAATCACCTGGACCTGGCAGCTACCCAATGGCTGGAGGAGTACCTGGCCAACTGGCCCGGCAGCCTGGTGGTGGTAGCCCATGATCGCTATTTCCTGGACAAGGTGGTGGCAAGGATCTGGGAGCTGGCCTTCGGTCGCCTGGAAGACTACGCTGGCAACTACAGCCAGTACTCGATGCTGCGAGTCGAGCGCATGGAGCGGCGCCTGGCCGAGTACGAGGCCCAACAGAAGCACATCGAGAAGACCGAGGACTTCATTCGCCGCTACATGGCCAGCCAACGGACCAAGGAAGCGCAGGGGCGCCAGAAGAGGCTGGATCGCCTGCCACGCCTGGAGCGCCCCCGCGAGGCCAGGGACATCAGCCTCTCTATCCGGACCGACCTGCGTGGCGCCGATCTCGTCCTGGTCTCAGAGGACCTGGCCGTCGGCTATCGGCCTGGCGAGGCTCTCTTCACCAGCCCAGACCTGTGTCTGCGCCGTGGCGAACGGGCCGCCCTCCTGGGCCCCAACGGCTCAGGCAAGACCACTTTCCTCAAGACCGCCATCGGCCAGGTGTCCCCTCTGGCCGGGCTGGTTCGGATTGGCCAGAACGTCAAGCCGGGCTATCTTGCCCAAGCCCACGACGACCTGGATCAGGAGAGGACCATCCTGGATGAGATCCTGGAATCCCACGATTTGCTTCCGGAGAAGGCCCGCGGCTTCCTGGGACGGTTCCTTTTCTCTGGCGACGACGTCTTCAAGCCGATAGGAGACCTGTCGGGTGGCGAGCGAAGCCGGGTGGCCCTGGCCAAGCTGACCCTGGAGGGGGCTAACTTCCTGCTGCTGGATGAGCCCACTACCCACCTGGACATCGCTTCCCAGGAGGTGCTGGAGGAAGTGCTGTCCGACTTCAACGGCACCATCCTCATCGTTTCCCACGACCGCTACCTGATCAACGCCCTGGCTACCCAGGTCTGGGCTATCGAAGACGGCGAGTTGCGAGTCTACGACGGTAACTATTCTGACTACGAGGAGCAGAAGAGAAAGGAGCAGGGGGCAAGAAGCAAGAAGCAAGAGGCAGGGGGCAAGAAGCAGGAGGCAGGAGGCAAAGGGCAAGAGGCAAAGGATAAGGGACAAACGGTTAGTGCTGAGGAGCTAGAGGACGATATCGCCTCCCTGGAGGCCCAGTTGGCAGCCCTGAGCGAGGAGTTGGTGGCCGCCAGTACAGCCCAGGACATCGAGAGCTTGCGTGAGCTGGGGTCGGCGTACCATCAGGTGGACGAGGAGCTGCAGCGGCTCCTGGCTCGATGGGCAGAGGCAGGGGCGGCGTGAAGTACATCATCGGCCTGATGGGCAACATCGCCACCGGCAAGAGCGCCGTATCCGAGATGCTGGAGCGCCTGGGAGCCAAAGCCATTGACGCTGACGCTCTGGTTCACGAACTGATGCAGCAAGGTACGCCCGTCTGGCAGGCCGTGGTGCAGGAGTTCGGCCCTTCGACAAGCTCAGGACGCGGCGCAGGCATCCTGTGCAGCGATGGGAGCATCAATCGCAAGAAGCTGGGGGGCATCGTCTTCGCCGATGAAGCCGCTCTGCGTCGTCTGGAGGCTATTGTCCATCCAGCCGTCATTGCCCGTACCCAGGAGTTGATCGAGAGCAGCCAGGAACCCGTGGTGGTGGTCGAAGCCATCAAGCTCATCGAGGCCGGCATGGACAAAGCCTGCGATGCCCTCTGGGTGGTCACTTGCAGCAAGGAGCAGCAATTCGCCCGCCTGGTGAAGCAGCGGGGTCTGACCGAGGAGGAGGCCCGTCAGCGTATCGAGGCCCAGCCGCCCCAGGAGGCCAAGCTGGCCCTGGCCGACGTGGTCATTGACAACAGTGGCAGCCTGGATGAGACCTGGCGACAGGTCAGAAGGGAATGGGATAGGATAGCTACGAGTGGTGAGGGAATGAGTGACGAGGCAACGAGGCAATGAGTAACGAGTCAATGAGGTAATAGGCAACTCGTTACTCGCTGCCGGGAGAACTGAGAATTAACGAGGAGGGGGTTGTGATGTCTGTGCGACGATTCTTTGGTGAGCACCCACGCCTGGTAGCGTGGTTTGTCCTGGCGGTGTTCATGGTGCCCATGCTGCTGTGGGCGGCCAAGGACGTGGGACTTCTGCCGGCGCAGTTGGCGGCTTTGGTGGTCAGCACCATCCTTCTGGCCGGCCTCTGCGCGTGGATCATCGGGTGGGAGTGAATGGTAACTCAAGCCATTAGTCAAAGGAAGGCGTTCAGCGGCCTGCGGCCCGTAGACCCCAGCCGCGATATGGGACAAGTGGCAGCCCTTATGGAGGAGGCGTTTGCCGACAGCTTGACTCGGCAGAGCAGAGAAGCTCTGCGTGAGATGAAAATTACGAGCTGCTTCGGCCCCTTCCTCTGGCTGCTGGATCGTACCAGCCCTGGATTCCACGAGACCTTCCGCGGCTTCGTCTGGGTGGAAGAAGGCCGCGTCGTCGGCAACGTCAACGTGGGCAGGCTCAGTCCCTACTCTCTCCGCTGGCTGATCAGCAACGTCGCTGTCCGGCCCGATTACCAGGGGCAGGGCATCGCCCACCATCTGGTGCAGGCGGCCATTGACCTGGCCAGGGAGAGCGGTGGGAAGTGGGTCATCCTCCAGGTGCACACCGACAACGCTCCTGCCCGCAGGCTCTACCAACACCTGGGCTTCGAACAGATCGCCGCCGTGACAGAGTTGCATCTGGAAAGAGTGCGTCCGATAGCCTCGACCGAAAGTCCCGGGCTGCGTGAAAGGAGACACAGCGAGTGGAGGAAAGAGTACGAGCTGGCCTTAGCCACCACCTCGAAGGGAGACGAGTGGCTCAATCCAGTGCGGCTCCACGATTTTATGGTCGGACCAGACGAACGGTTCTCAAAATGGCTGAGCAATCTGATGGCGGGGCGCAGGGAGCATCGTCTGGCGGTTGAGGAGGGCGACCGCTTCATCGCCACTCTTACCGTGCAAGCCTCTCGCTGGCGGGGCGAGCACAGACTGAAGTTGGTGATTCACCCCGACTATCGTGGTCAACTGGAGGAGATGCTGGTCACGAAGGCCCTCAGCATACTGGGAAGCTATCCAGAACGGGGCGTCGCTGTTAGTCATCCGGCTGAACATCAGGAGGCCATCGAAGCTCTCAGGCTATGTGGCTTCACTGAGAAGAGGACGCTGGCCCAGATGCGGCTGGCACTAACGCGCAAATGGGGACAACCTTTGATCGCAGAGAAACAGAGTAGGAAAAGATTAGGGAGGGAAGGACAAAGAACGCAGCGGGGGATTGAGCATCTTAAAGGGGCAAATCTTTATCGGCCAACCATTGATACAGCTCCCGATAATTCAGACCCAAACGGCGGGCCATTCCCCGCAAGGTGATTTCTCCCCGTGAGTAACTCGTGTGGAGCTTTTCGATCTCCTGTTTGTATCCTTCTTCCAGTAACGCCCGCACTACATCGGAATAACTCCTGCGCCCCCCTTCGGCCAGAGTTTGTACATACTTAGATACCTTCTCGTCTACAGGAACGGCGATCTCAACTGCCATCTTTATAACCCTCCTCTTAACATTTGTAGTGAATGTTCGATGAAACCGGTTCGATATCGCGACCGGATGGCTTCCAACAATTGTGCGCCTGTATCTTTTGTGATCGCCCCCTTCTTGGCCATAGTCACGATGAGATCAGGCAAAAAGATAGGCCGCATGGCAAAACGGTGCAGGATCAGGTAAAGCAGGCGATCGTCAACGACCACGTAATCATAGTCGAAAGTATGGCGGCATAGCCGCAGAATCTCCACATCACCCGGCTCAACGCCATAAGCAGCTACAACCGTTTCGAATGGCGGATCGGCAGACTGGACTTTCTCTACTGTGATCGCGCCAGCTTTGATAAGTCTGTTTAGCTCAAGGGCATCAGAGTAGCCTGCCCTCAAGCCGAGATCTACCGCTTCAGCTTTGATGCCCTCAGGGATGATTACTTGAGCATAGTCGGCGATAAACTCGATAAGGAATCGCCCACCTGCGCCGAACTGTGCTGCTGTGATTAGAGAGCTGGCATCGAAGAGTAGCTTCGCTTGCGCCTTTAAGCCTGCTTTGCTCAATGTCTGTCTCCTGAATTCCCGCGCTTACCGTAATTGTAGCATCTCCAGGCTAAAATGGCAAACCTACGTGACATGGCAATGATGGCAGAGACTGCCCATAGCACCAAAAAGCGATTCACTTGCCCGACCGAAGGTACTCACCTGCCTTCACTAACAAAAACACTGTTTAGGAGGTATGTGTCATGCGACAAAACTTACTATTGCGCTGGTTGATCAACGGGGTGGCTCTGTACGTGGCTGCCGAGCTCGTGCCAGGCATCCACGCTGATGGAGGCTGGCAGGTATTGGCAGTCATGGCCATCATCTTCGGCCTGGTGAACGCCCTGATCCGCCCCGTCCTCAAGTTCCTGACCTGCCCTTTGATCATGCTCACCCTGGGCCTGTTCACCCTGGTGATCAACGCCCTGATGCTCATGCTGGCTTCCTGGCTGGGGAGGCAACTTGGGCTGGGTTTCTACGTGGCAGGCTTCTGGCCAGCGGCCGTCCTGGGTGCGCTGGTGATCAGCGTGGTCAGCTTCGTCCTGACCATGCTCCTCGTGGATGAGGACGAGGACAAGAACAAGAAACGCCGCTGACAACTAACCCCTGGAGCAGAGACTTTTCCACCTCAAACACAACACAGTGTAAAGAGCCTTGAAGACCTCGCGGCGGGAGACCTTGGAGGTTCCGTAGCGCCTATCCTCGAAGATGATGGGCACTTCGCCAATGCTCCATCCCTTTCGCTGGCACTTGTAGAGCATTTCGATGAGAAAAGAGTAGCCGTCGGAGAAAACCTCATCCAGCTCGATGGATTCCAGAACCTCCCGGCGATAGCAGCGGAAGGCGCCTGTGCAATCATGAGCCTTGAGGCCCAGGACCAGACGGGCAAAGGTGTTGGCCCCTTTGCTGAGAATCTGCCGCTGCAAGCCCCAATTGGCCGTACCCCCTCCATCAACGTAGCGAGAACCGATCACCAGTTGAGCATCTCGGTTCCTGGCCAGCAAATCGGGTATATAGCGAGGGTGATGGGAGAAATCGGCGTCCATGGTCACGATGTGATCAGCACCGGAGGCCAGCGCTTCCTGAAAGCCCGCGATGTGGGCAGTGCCCAGGCCCAGCTTGGCGGGACGATGTATGACCGTGATACCCGATAGGCTACTTGCCAGCTCATCGGCGATTTCCCCTGTGCCGTCAGGCGAGTTATCATCAATGATGATGATGGCTATCGCTTCGGTGATGGCACTCAGGGCCAGGATCTCTTTTGCCAGAGGCTCGATGTTGTCGCTTTCGTTGTAGGTAGGGATGACGATGGTGGTCTTCATTCTTGTCCTTTTTCTGTGGGATTGGCAGAAGCCGCCTCTATTCCTCTATTATACCACAATCTCACCCACTCCAACAAAAAGCCACGCAGGGCAAGTTGGCAACTTGTCCAACAGAAAGCCACCGGGAAGATTCACCGGTGGCTTTCTGTCGTCTTGGGCGATGAGACCAGCCTGAGCGATCTCATCCCTCCCTATAACAGAGGATCAGTAGCGCTTGAAGAGCACAGGTAGATAGAGCTTGAACCTGGGCACGTAGAAGGTGATGAGAATGTCGTCCTCTATACCCGCACAGATAGCTGTCACAATGGCCAGGCCAGTATCCTCACCGGCGGTCAGAGTGGTCTCAGCTATGCCATTGAGGGTGGTGTCGAAGAGGGGCCACACGCTTCCCAGGGTGGTCTCAAAGCTACAGTAAGTACCATCCGCCACCGGATTGTCATACTGATCGGTCACTAGAGTCTGAATCGTTGACGCGGATACTCCATCGGCAGGAATGCCCATCGGACTTGCTGTCACCACCACATCGTTGGGTGGATCCGGGTGGATGACGACCTGGGTGGTGTGGTAATGCGAGTCCGCCGTGGCGGTGATCATCGCTGTGCCCGCGACGGTTTCTGAAGTCAGTACGGCTTCAGCCACGCCGTTGGTGGTGGTCTTGATGATGGTGTCGCTGCCCAGTATCCCCAGGCTGGTGCTGATGATGACCTCTGTCCCATCAGCCACGTAATTGCCGCCGACGTCCTTCACCGTGGCCTCGATATCCGAGGTTTGTCCATTGAGGCCAATGGAGGTTGGATCTGCCACTACGTTAACGTAGAATGGAGGCCCAACAGTGAAGACCACATCAACCGATCCGGTTTCTGGGCCGGCAATGGCCGTGACAGTAGCCGGGCCCTTGATTAGTCCGGAGGTCAGCGTGACCACAGCAGTGCCCTCAATGACGATGTCGGAGGAAGGCGATATACTGCCCAAGGTGGTGATGAAGTCTATGTTGGTTCCGTTGACCACGTTGTTTTCATACTGATCTTTCACCGTCGCCGTGATACGGGAAGTGGCTCCGCCGATAGGGATGTAAGGCGGATCAGCCTCAACATGTATAGCATAAGGCGGGCCGGGAGCGACTTTGACGATCGCTGCACCGGACTTGGAGTTGGACTCGGCCGTGATGTGGGCCAACCCCGGCACCAGTCCCGAAGTCAGGGTCGCGACGGCCACTCCGTCGGTGGTGTATTTGGTGACGGTGCTGCTGCCCAGGCTGGCGAAGTCCGTGGTGAAGACCACAGACGTGCCGTCAGCCACCGGGTAGCCGCCGATGTCACTCACTGTCGCTGTGATGGTGGACGTGTTCCCCCCCACCTCAATGGTGGACGGCCACGATTCCACGACGACGGTTTCCGGTGTCCCGATGGTGAAGGTCACCTCGGCCTGCCCCTCCGCCGAACCTGAGCTGACGGTGATGTGCGCCGTGCCGATGATCAGGCCGGAGGTCAAGGTAGCGTTGGCTACACCGTTGACGGTGGTTTTGACAATGCTGTTTGAACCCACGCTACCCAGGTCGGTAACAAAGGTCGCCTCCGTTCCGTCAGCCACCAGGTTGCCATACTGGTCTCTGAGGGTGGCAGTGACATCCGAGGTGAACCCGCCGATGGGAATGCTCGTCGGGTTAGCCTCTACGAACACCGTGTCGGGCGGGCCGGGGTTGAAGGTTACGTTGGCGGTGTCGTACTCCGAGCCTGCTGTAGCCGTTACCGCTGCCGTGCCCGACACCTGGGAGGTCAGGGTGGCTGTGGCAACCCCGTTGACGGTGGTCTTGTCAATGGTCGTGCTGCCCACACTACCCAGGTCGGTCTCGAAGTGCACCACGGTCCCATCGGCCACATCGTTGTTGTACTGATCCACTACCGTAGCCGTGAGAGCCGAGGTCTCCCCAACGGTCAGACTAGCTGGATTGGCTACCAGGGTCACGGTGTAGGGCAGGCCAGCCTGGAATTCGACGGTGGCTGTGGCGACCTTGGAATCCGCCATGGCGCTGACGTTGGCTATGCCTGGGAGCAGGGAGATCAGCTCAGCCGTGGCCATCCCGTCCGTAGTGACTTTGACGGCCATCTGGCTTCCCACGTCCCCCAGGCTGGTGGTGAAGGTGACCACGGTTCCATCGGCCACGTTGTTGTCGTACTGGTCCTTCACCGTAGACGTGAGCATCGAGGTCTCCCCCACGGTCAAGCTCGTCGGATCAGCCACTAACGTGATCGCGTCGGGTATGTCGGGGATAAACGTGACCACTGTGGTAGCGACCTCGGAGCCTGCCGTCGCCGTGATCATGGCCGCGCCTGAGACGTCGCCTGAAGTCAGGGTAGCCGTGGCAACCCCGCTCAGCGTGGTCTTGTCCACGGTCCCGCCGCCTTCCAGGCTTCCCAGGCTGGTCTCGAGGTGCACCACTGTCCCATCGGCCACGTTGTTACTGAACTGATCCACCACCGTGACCGTCAGGGCCGAGGTGAAGCCGCCAACCGGGATGCTGGCCGGGTTCGCCTCCAGCGTCACGGTGTAGGGCGGCCCGACTTCGAAGTGCACGTCTACGGCGTCGGATACGGCGCCGGCTGTGGCGGCGACCGTCGCAGTACCCGGCACCTGGGAAGTCAACGTGGCCAGGGCTATCCCGTCAGTGGTGGTTTTAGTCACTGTCAGGCTGCCCAGGCTCCCCAGGTTGGTCTCGAAGAGCACCGATGTTCCGTCGGCGACGTGGTTCGCGTACTGATCCAACACCGTAGCCGTAAGCTCCGAGGTCTCCCCGACAGTGAGATCAAGCGGATAGGCCTCCAGGGTCAGGGTATAGGGCAGGAGAGGCGTGATCTCCACTGCGACCGTGTCGAACTTGGAATCAGCGGTGGCGGTGATAAACGCCGTGCCCGCTGTGGTCTCCGATGTCAAAACAGCCGTGGCGATTCCATCGGTCGTTGTCCTGACAACCGGATCACCCCCCAGGTCACCCAGACTGGTAGTGAAGGTCACGACCGTTCCATTGGCCACGTGGTTGCTGTATAGATCCACCACCGTAGCCGTCAGTGCTGAGGTAGCGCCAGCGACCGGGATGCTGACCGGATAGGCTTCCAGGGTCACCGTGTAGGGCGGCCCGACCTCGAAGGTCACGCTCGCCGTGTCAGAGGCAGCATCGGCTGTGGCCGTGATCGCCGCTGTCCCAGGCAACAGGGACGTCAGCGTGGCGATGGCTACGCCATCGGTGGTGGGCTTGTCAATGGTTGTGCTCCCCAGAGTGCCCAGGTTGGTCTCGAAGTGTACCACCGTCCCGTCGGCCACATCGTTGCTGTACTGATCCGTCACCGTGGCCGTGAGCGTCGAGCTTTCCCCTACGGTTAGCATCGTCGGATCGGCCGCCAGGGTGAGAGTGTAGGGCACGTCGGGCAGGAAGGTCACATCTATGGTGTCGAATTCCGAGTCTGCCACAGCGGTGATGGTCGCTGTGCCCGCCACCTGGGAGGCCAGCTCGGCTGTGACCACGCCGCCGGCGGTGGTCCTGGTCACCGGATCACCTCCCAGGTCACCCAGGCTGGTCGTGAAGGTCACGACCGTTCCATCGGTCACGTGGTTGCTGTACTGATCCACCACTGTGGCCGTAAGCGCCGAGGTGTTCCCCACGGTCAGGGGCGTGGGATAAGCTTCTAACGTCACCGTATAAGGTGGGCCGGCTTCGAAGGTCACAGCGACCGCGTCCAACCCGATACCGGCGGTAGCCGTGACAATCGCGGTGCCCGTGGCGTTCGACGAGGTCAGAACAGCCGTGGCTATCCCGTCTGTGGTGTTCCGGGATACGGTATCGCTGCCGAGTTCACCCAGGCTGGTCGTGAAGGTCACCACCGTGCCATCCAGCACTGGATATCCAAACTGATCCTCGACGGTAGCAGTCAGGTCGGACGTATATCCACCCACCTGGATACTGGTGGGGTTGGCCGCCAGTAGTATATCCCAGGCAACCCCTACCATGTCCACGTCGGTGGTTGCCACGAGAGAATCTACCGTCACCGTGATGTGCACCTTGTTTGATACGCATACCGATCTCAGCGTCGCCGTAGCTATGCCGCTAGAGTTTGTGGTTGCGGTGTAGCTGAGCGTCGTAGTGGGGGGCGGCCCGAAGCTGCCCAGATCCGTGGTAAACGTTACGATGCTGCCGGCCACGGGGTTCTCGCAGGAATCCCTTACCGTAGCCGTGATGGTGGTGGTGTCGAACCCATCGGCGAGAATTGCGTCCGGCTCGCGGGTGATGGTCAGTGTAACGGGAGAGCTTGCAGTGACGGTGATGTCTGAGGTGTCTTTGGCATGAAGGGCAAACCCCTGGACATAACCCTGGATAGTACCTGTTCCCTCGCCGTAGGCATGGAATGCTATGCTGCCCGTGCCCTGGGTGATTGTAACGCAACTGCCGGGCGACCAGGAGTCCACCAGCGTATCCGGGTCACAATACAGGCACACCTTCACCGTCCGAGAGGCGGTCGCACCCACTACGTTGCTGTACTGATCGGTCACTGTGAACTGGAGGGTGCTGGTGACACAGCAGGTCGTATCTATGTCGGTGGGGGTGAGCGTCAGGGTGTATGGATCGCTGGCCGTGATGGTGATGGGCACTGTATCGGTGACCACGCTACCTATGGCCGCAGCCTCAACTGTCGCCACCCCCGACTCGCTCCCGGAGGTCGCCGTGGCTGTGGCCTGGCCCGCGCCGCCCCCGATGGTCGTGCCAGAGCGGAAGGCGTCAATCTCGGCTGACCCAGATTGTACGGTTACGGTCACATTCCGAGAGGCAAAGCCCAGGCCTGTGATGATGACCCTCTCAACCCAGGCGTCAGGCCCTGACATATCTATGAGCCTGCTGTACGAAGGGTTATCAACAGCAACGTTGACTGAACCTGCAGTGGGCTCCTGATGATACACAAAGGAAACCGCCGTTCCTGTGAAGTTCCAGGATGCCCAGTCGCCTACGGAATTCGTCTGAATGTAAGTGACGCCACCAGCGCTAGCTATTGTCCATCCTGGCGCTGTTACTTCAGTCCCGTCCTCTGCTTCCACGTACTCATACGGCACCGAGGCCCTGATGGAAGGGGTAATGGTGAAGCCTACCATGACGCCATTGGGCGTAGGGTTGCCAAAGCCGTCTTTCACATCGGCGGCGAGATTGGAGGTCGCCCCCCCGGCTGCCATCTCGTCAGGATTGGCCGTGACCGTCAGGGTGTAGACGTGCCGCCCGAAGTCAATACTGGCCGTGTCTGAGACAGGACACCCCGTGCCCGTAGCGGTGATGTAGGCCGTCCGCGTCGGCACCCCCGTTGGCAACGGCTCCGAGGTCAGCACCGCTGTGGCGATGCCATTGACGGTGGTGGGATTGGCTGGACTCACGTTGCCCAGGCTGGTGGTGAAGGTCACCACCGTGCCGTTCGCGACTGTGTTATTGCAGCTATCTCTCATCTCGGCGGTCAAGGTCGTGGTGTAGGGGAAGCCAGTCAGGAGAGAGGTGTTTGTGTCAGTGACGTAGAGCCACGTCCGGTCGGTGCTGATGTCCAGGGTGTTGCAGGCTGCCGGATCAATGGTGAGATTGGACGTGCCAACGACGCCGTAACCTTGGACCGTGCCTGTGATGGCTCCGCTCCCCGCCTCGTAGCCGTGGAATTCCACACTGCCAACGCCGTTGGTGATCTCAACGGTGGTAGACGAGAAGTCACCGTAGGGCATGCTGGTGAAGTCTACCGTCAGCGTCCTGGGCACCACCGCCCCCACCACGTTGTTGTATAGATCGGTCACTGTGAACTGAAGGGTGCTGGTGATACAGCAATTGGTGGAGACAGCAGCAGGCGCGATGGTCAGGGTGTACGGATCGCCGGCCGTGACGGTGATGAGCGTCGTATTCGTTACCACGGTCTCTGCCATAGCTGCTGCCTCGACCGTCGCCACCCCCGCCTGGGTGCCAGACGTGGCGAGGGCCGTGGCCGTGCCGCCCGTCGTTGCCACGCCCCCAGGCGGCACCGAGGCCATGCTGAAGGGAGTGATGGTGAAGGCCACTGTGACGCCATCGGGTGTGGGGTTGCCAAAGCCGTCTTTCACATAGGCTGTGAGATCAGAAGTCTCCCCCCCGACCGTCAACGCATTGGGGTCGGCCGTGACCGTCAGGGTGTAGACGTGCCGCCCGAAGTCAACACTGGTCGTGTCTGAGACAGGGCAGCCAGTGCCCGTAGCGGTGATGTAGGCTGTCTGTGTCGGCACCCCGGTCGCCAATTGCTCCGAAGTCAGCACCGCTGTGGCGATGCCATTCACGGTGGTGGGATTGGCCGGGCTCACGTTGCCCAGGCTGGTGGTGAAGGTCACCGCCGTGCCGTTCTGGACAGGGTTCGTGCAACTGTCGCTCAGGTCGGCGGTCAAGGTCGTGGTGTAGATGAAGTCGGTCAAGAGGGAGGTGGTCGTGTCGGTGACGTAGACCCATGCTCGATCGGCGCTGAAATCCAGGATGTCGCAAGCGGCCGGCGAGACGGTCAGAGCCACCGTCCCGATGACAGAATACCCACTGACCGTGCCCGTGATGGCACCGCTCCCCGATTCGTAGCCATGGAACTGCACACTGCCGATACCGTTGGTGATCTCAACGCTGGGGGGCGTGAAATCACCTTGTGGCGTGCTGGTGAAGTCTATCGTCAGCGTCTTGGGAACCACCGCTCCCACGATGTTGTTGTACTGATCGGTCACCGTGAACTGAAGGGTGTCGGTGACGCAGCAGGTCGTGTCCAGGCTGGTGGGGGTGATGGTCAGAGTGTACGGATTACCAGCGGTGAGGGTGATGGGCACGGTGTCCGTCACCACGCTGTCCATTTCGCAGCATTGCCTTCCCACGGCCGTGGCTTCAGCCCACACCACTCCCGCCTGTGTCCCGGCGGTCAGCCCAGCCGTGGCCGTGCCGCCCGAAGTGCACGTGCCAGAGCGGAAGGCGTCTACATAGACGCGCGTGTCCGTGCCTCCGGTCACAGTATAACCAGCCACCGTCACCGTGATGAAGTGCGATCCGAAGCTCAAGCCGTCGGCGATAACGTGCTCCACCTGGAATTGCGGTGGCGAAGCATACATGTCAATGGTGACGGGCGACTCGCCATCCACAGCCACCGTGGCCACGCCAGCATCGGCCATCTTGGCATACATCAGGGAAACCGCCGTTCCCGTGAAGTTCCAACTGGCGGTCGAACCTGTGGTATTGATGTATATCGCTTGCCCGCCATGGTAGCCTGCGTTGACGTCAATGCTCCACCCATCCGTGATCACCTCGGTCGGGTCTTCCCCTTCTACCAATTCGTAGGGGAGGACAGTCCATGCCTCACCAGGGGCGGCCCTGGTCTCATCGGTGGAGACGAAGCCAACCATGGTACAGTCGGGCGCATTCTCGCCAAACTGGTCCTTGACTACCGCTTCCAGGTTGGAGGTAGAAACCCCATCTGCCACGATTTGATCGGGGATGGCCGTGACCGTCACCGTGTCTGGCACACTTGCCGTGAAGTCAACCGGCTCTGTGCCAATGATCATGTAGGGGATGGTGGGATCACCTGTAAGAGCGGTCACCGTAGCCTCTTCCGTTCCGCATGACAGACTGATTGAGGTCAGGGTGGCCGTGCCTTTTCCATTCGAGTCGGTCGTGG
The DNA here is from genome assembly GCA_964592085.1 of uncultured Anaerolineae bacterium. Classification (GTDB taxonomy): domain Bacteria; phylum Chloroflexota; class Anaerolineae; order VGOG01; family VGOG01; genus CAZQDO01. The sequence goes on from CAZQDO010000056.1 coordinate 14,810, forward strand.
CTCCGCAGCGGAAGGCATCAATTCGGATGCAGGTTCCCGATCCAACAGGGGACTTAGTGAGATAATTCACGGTGACAACGTGTGGCCCGGCATCCAGGCCGGCCGTGATCACTCTTTCCGCCGCTATTCTGGTGGCAGCGTACATGTCTACGGTGATGGCTGTGTTGCCATCCACCTTAACCTCAGCAACGCCGCCCTCGGGGTCTTTCACATACAACAAGGAAAGCGCGGTGGCCGAGAAGGTCCAGTTCAAGGTGGCGTTAGGGTGAGCCGTGCCACACGACTTCACATACTGCCCTCCACTGGCCCCTGCGTAGCTCTCCGTGACCCAATCGCCGGGCGACTTGTTCACGGGAGCGCTTTCACCTTCCGCGTAGCAGATTTGATCAATGGTGCCCAGGCTGGTGGTAAAGGCGATAAAGGCCCCAGGCACCGGTGAGCAGCCCGGATCTCTGACCGTACCCGTGATAGTCGAATTGGATGCGCCATCGGCCCGGATTTCTTCTGGGTAGGCGGCCACAAGCACATCGGTAGGAATGCCAGCGACCAGGGCGCCACCACCGTGCCCTGGATCTTCTTCCAGGGCAGCCACCGTCCCCACTCTGATCAACATGCTCATCGCCAGCACTAGGCCAAACATACCAGCAATGATGCTCAGCAAGATTTTCGCCAGTTTTGCCGTCATTGGACCATTCCCTCCTTCGTGAGTTCCTCTGACGAGACCTTCTCGCCAGAGGATAATGATCTCGAATAGAGAGCTACGATTCCTTGAATAGCAAAGGCAGGTAGTTTTTCCAACACTGCGGGGAATAGTTCACCGTAGCGGTGATCGTTTTTGGGTTGTTCACGTAATTGGTCATTGTACTGGTAGCGGTAATGGTCGTGGTATAGAGGCCGAAATCTGCCAGGCCGTCCCTGTCTATGGAAATGGTCGCCGAAGATGGCGTGTAACCCTCAGGAGGGCTGACGGAAAGCCAGGGAGCCGCTGCTGTGACGCTCCAGGTAGAGCAGTTTGTGGCCGGGTTGGTGATCTTCCCAAAGGGAGGAAAGCTATCATCACAGACCAGGAAGTGAAGGCTGTCGGGTTCTACCTGGAGGTAGTGAGTCGTGGCCATCACGGCGGCAGCGGCATCAATGCGCCCATGGCCAAACTCGTCGTCTCTGTCAGGCTCTCCCAGGTCAACAGCCGTAGACTCGATGATGCCCTCCACTTCATCGGACGTCAGATTGGGGTTGACTGACCAAATCAGTGCCGCCAATCCCGACACGTGGGCAGCAGCGGCATGAGTGGTCTCGATCCTTCCATAGCCGACTCCCAACCAAACACCCAAAATGCTAACCCCCGGCGCGGCGATGTCCACCTTGTCATTGTACGTCGAGAACTCAGGGTGTCCATCTTCAGGGTCAGTGGCGGCAACGGAAACAACGTGATCGAGGGAAGCCGGATATTTGTAGGTGCTGGTGAAAGTGTCCCCGGCAGCAGCAATGACGAGGGCATCCTTGGAATAGGCGTAGTTTACCGCAGTCTGCACCGGCTGGGGGTCAATGCCACTGAGAAGTGTCCAGCTCAGGTTGATGATCTTTGCCCCGTTATCAGCGGCATAGGTGATCCCACCCGCCGTGTGCCAATGGTGCGAGTAACCTCGATCATCCAACACTTTGATGGGCATGATCTCGACTCCCCAGGATACTCCTGCCAACCCGATGCCGTTGTTTGTCTCGGCTGCGGCGATGCTGGCAACGAAGGTGCCGTGTCCGTAATCGTCTTGAGGTTCGGGAGAGGGTTCGCCAGGCTCAGGCCAGTTGACAAAATCCCAGCCGTGCACATCGTCTACGTAGCCATTCTCATCGTCATCTATATTATTATCTGGTATCTCGTCAGCATTTATCCATATCTTGTCCTTCAGCTCAGAGTGATTAAAATCAATGCCAGAGTCAAGAAAAGCAATAACGACCTTGTCGCTGCCAGTGGTGATGTCCCAGGCGGCGGGTGCCTCAATTATCTCCAAGTTCCACTGCGACTGTGAAAGGAAATACAGATCATTGGGGGTGACAGCCGTGGCACGAAAGCCATCATTGTTATCATGAGGATCGGCCACGATAGGGGCCGCAATCCGGACAACGTAATTCGGCTCGGCATATTCCACCAGAGGGCTACGCTCTAGCTCCTTTGCCTTCTCCAGCTCCCGTCCATCTGGTACGGACACCAATATGAGGCCCAGGTTATCCATCGTATCCAGGATACTTATTTCTTCAACGAGGAGCAGAGACTGGATACTGGCTTGCGAAATGCCCTCTTTGAACTTGACAATGATCTCTCCTACCCTGAATTCCATCGCGTCGCGTTCCCCCTCTTTCTCCCCCAAGCCGAGGGGGGGGGGAGGGGCGGCTGGGTTGGTTGTGGTTGGCATGGGATCTTCGGCGAAAGCAAGGCAGGGGAAAAGGAGAAAGAGGACAACCAAGAAAAAGTGTGTCATGATCTTAATCATCGGCACGCCCTCCATTGGCTCTTTCCCTCCACGTCGGCCGTCTACTGAAAATCTCTCCACTAACCCTCTCTTTGTCTATGCTTAGAATGATACCACAAGATACCATTTGTGTCAACCATTCGTTAATCTGTCCCTGGATCAATGTTCACATCGAAAGGGTGCGGCCAGAACTTATGGTAGTGACGACGTGCCAAACTGGTTTGGCCTTAGTCGTTCCAAGCGACTGAAGTCGCTACTACAGATTTTGATCACACTCATATCGAGAAAACACACCAGGGCGTCTTGGCCAATGAGTGCAACTCAATAGACGAGAGGGGAGTAGATTTTCTACTCCCCCCAATAAGCTTTATCCACTTGAGTTGCCTCATTCACTACCGGCTAGTGATTCTTCAGTACCAGGGGCAAATAGACTCCGTGCAGAACCGACCAGCTCTCAACAGCGTCAGCGTACTCGTCTTTCACGACGTCAGTTCTATATTGATTCGCAGGAAAACCAGTTATCAGGTAGTAGGTTACGCTGATAGACTTGGTCCCTGACCCGGAAAGAGACACCCTGGGGC
>CAZQDO010000057.1:0-17849 GCA_964592085.1 uncultured Anaerolineae bacterium
TCGAGATCACTATCGAGGCCAACCCCGGCACCGTAGACAGCCACTACCTGGCTGGCTTGCTGAGCCTGGGAGTCAATCGCCTCAGCCTGGGGGTCCAGAGCTTCGACGATAGACAGTTGCGCCTCCTGGGGCGCATTCACACCGCTGCTGAGGCCATCCAGTCCTACGATCTGGCGCGACGGGCTGGCTTTGCCAACATCAATCTCGACCTCATCTACGGCGTACCCTGTCAAACCCTCGACCAGTGGCAGAGTACTCTTCGAAAGGCCGTTCATCTGCAGCCTGACCATCTGTCCCTCTACGCCCTGACCCTGGAGGAGCACACTCCTCTAGCGCAGCAAGTGGCTCGTGGCGAGATGCCCCCTCCCGACGACGATTTGGCTGCCGACATGTACGTCCTGGCCGAGGAGATGCTGGCCGATGCAGACTACGTACACTACGAAATCTCGAATTGGGCAAAGCAAATCCCAAAAACGGTTTGTCAACACAATCTCACCTATTGGCGCAATCAGCCGTACCTCGGTTTCGGCGCTGGGGCGCACTCTTGCTTCGGTGGATGGCGTTGGCACAACGTCCTGTCACCCCTGGCATACATCGTCCAGTTAAACGTGGGGATGGGAGCCTGTGCTGGCTCGGAGGACATAGACCCAGCCACTGAGATGGCGGAGATGATGATCCTGGGATTGAGGCTGGTGGAGGAGGGAGTCAGCTTCGCAGGGTTCGCCAGGCGATTCGGTGAACGGCTGGAGAGTTTGTACGAGAGGGAGTTGATGGAGCTGAGGGAACTCGGATTGGTTGAGGCTACGGCCGAGAGGATACGGCTCACACCGCGAGGGAGGTTGCTTGGCAACGAGGTTTTCGAGAGGTTCTTGCCTTGAAGACGACCCTCCCGCAGGGTTTCGACTTGGACATAGAATACCTGGCCTGGAGAAGTGAGTCATCACCACGGCAACCTCGCATCCAACCTGCGGGAGGATAAGCCGTCACCCTGCCGGGCAGGCGAGGCATCCATGGAATCAAAAAGGAGGCAGTCAACATGGAAAAGGTAGCAGTGATCGGTTCTGGAACGATGGGGAGCGGCGTTGGTTACGTTACCGCCCTGGCCGGGTTCGAGACCCGGCTCTACGATGTCATCCCCGAGGCCCTGGCCAAGGCCGAGGCGTATCACCAGAGTCTGATCGCCAGATCACTGGACAAGGGGAGGATCACCCAGGAGGAAGCCGATGCCTTTGGGGGAAGGGTGAGTTACCTCGATGAGCTGAGCCATGCTCTGGACGGGGTGGACATCGTCATCGAGGCCATCCTTGAGGACATTGAACTCAAGAAGGACTTCTTCCGGCAGGCGGAAGCGCTCGTCCCTGAAGACACCATCCTGGGCAGCAACACCAGCTCCTTGCCCATCACCCAGATCGCCAGTGCCATTGAGTCGAGGGGGCGCGTCATCGGCATCCACTTCTTCAACCCGGCGCCAGTGATGAAGCTGGTGGAGATTATCGTCGGCATGGAAACCGCGCCAGAGATGGTGGACAGGGTCACGGATTTCGTGCGCAGGCTGGGGAAGGAAGAGGTGGTGGTGAACGACTTCCCTGGCTTTGTGACCACCAGGGTGGGGATCATGCTCGTCTCCGAGGCCATCTTCGCCCTGCAAGAGGGCGTGGCGGAAAAGGAGGCCCTGGACAAGGCCATCAAGCTAGGATACAATCATCCGATGGGCCCGTTGGCCCTGGCCGATCTCATCGGGCTGGACATCGTCTACCACGTCCTGGAGGCGCTGCACGAGAACTATAAGGACCCCCGCTACCGCCCGCCGATTCTCCTGAAGAAGATGGTCGAAGCAGGAAAGCTGGGCAGAAAGACCGGACGGGGTTTCTACGACTACGAATAGGGAGGCAATCATGGCCTATGAAGACATCGTCTACGAGAAGCGGGATGGGGTTGCTACCGTCACCATCAATCGCCCGCAAGTCTTAAACGCCTTCCGCACCCAGACCGTGCTGGAGATGACAGAGGCAGTGCTCGACGCCGCCCAGGATGGCACCATCGGCGCCATCGTGCTCACCGGCTCGGGCGAGAGGGCTTTCTGTGTCGGCGGGGACATCAAGGAGATGGGGAATCTAACTCCTGAGTCGGGGCGGCTGTTCGTCACCCGCTTCGCCAATCTTCTGTGGGAGATCAGGCGGGCGCCGAAGCCTGTTATCGCCGCCGTCAGGGGCTATTGCCTGGGCGGGGGGAACGAGATCAACGTGGCCTGCGACCTGACCATCGCCACCGAGGACTCGATCTTCGGCCAGGTAGGGCCAACGGTGGGCAGCGCGCCCGTCATCGGATCGTCTCAGTTCTTGACCAGGAGCGTCGGCGAGAAGAGAGCCAGGGAGATCATCTTCCTCTGCCAGCGCTACTCGGCCCAGGAGGCGGAAAGCTTCGGCTGGGTGAACAAAGTTGTTCCTGCTGAGAGGTTTGAGGAAGAACTCAGGGCCTGGACCGACAGGATCCTGGAGTTAAGCCTCCAGGCTCTGAGGGTGTCCAAGATCTCCCTGAATTACGAGTCCGACCAGCTCTACGGCTCCTTTAGCACTTCCATTGAGATGATCTCTGCCCTCTACGGCACCGAGGAGTTTCGGGAAGGGATGACCGCTTTCCTGGAAAAGCGAAGGCCGGATTTCCAGAGATTCAGGCGCTAGCAAGATTAGTACGTCCTTTCCACCAAAAAGACGGCCAGTTCCCGCAAATCGTCCTGGGCCTCGTTTTCAACCCCGGTAGCATCAAGTTCAGCCAGGGCTCGCTGGTAATAGCCGTTGGCCATTGCCTCCGCGTAGCGACGCGCTCCTAAGCCCTCCAGTATCCTGAGCGCCCTCCCTACGTTTTCCTCGTCAATGATCTCCTGCTGATAGATCTCCCCCAGGTCATTACCTCCCTGTATCTTCTCTTCCTCAAAAGCCCGAACGATGGGCAGCGTCTTCTTGCGCTGCCGGATGTCGTCGGCCGATGGTTTGCCCGTCACCTGAGGATCACCCCAGATGCCCAGGATGTCGTCCACGATCTGGAAGGCCAAGCCCAGGTTCTCGCCGAAGCGACGATAGCGGGCGATGGATTCGGAGTCGCTCCCGGCGACGAGAGCCCCCAGTTGGGCAGCAGCGCCGAAAAGGGCGGCCGTCTTGCCCTGAATCATCGCCAGATATTGCGCCACGTCAACGTCCAGACGGGACTCGAAGCTCAGGTCCAGGTGTTGGCCCTCGGTGAGAGCCAGGCAAGCCTCGTCGAGAATCTCAAGGGCTCTGAGCACCTGCCGATGGGGTACCCCTCTACCTGCCAGGCGTTGCATGGCCAGGTGGGCCAGGACGGACAGGCCGTCGCCCGCGTTGATGGCCTGGGGCACGCCCCACACCTTCCAGACGGTCCGACGGCCTCGCCGCAGCGCGCTCTCGTCCTCAATGTCGTCGTGGACAAGGGAGAAGTTGTGTATCAGCTCAGTGGCTGCGGCAGCCGGCAGCACCTGGACAGGCTTGCCGCCGCTCGCCTGGCAGGTCAAGAGGCACAGTAGGGGCCGTAGGCGCTTGCCCCCGCCACTTTTGGTAGGGGCAAAGTCCTGATCAATCCAGCCCAGGTGATACTGCATCATGCCATAGAAGGATGCGAGCTGGGAAGGAAAAGGAGCGAAGGTCCTTCGCAGCTCAGCTTCGATGAGGGGTAGGTATCTTTCAAAGGCGCTTTTCAAGCTCATGGTGGATTGCTCCTAATTCTCTGGAGAAACCAGATTTTTCATCTGCTTGAGCAAGTAGGTCGTTGCTTTTGGAGTCTATGGGCTGCAAAACAGCATCCTATCAGCCTAAAAACCTGGTTTCTGCAAGGGGGCACTCTTGAGTTCCTGGAGGTTTCCGGCGCCGACGCAGAACATGGCCGTGCGCAGTTCCTCCAGTATCTCCCGGATTTTCTCCCCCACGGCTTCAGGCGAGACGGTGGCTGGCTTCAGGAAGGGGGTGGCCAGGGCCACGGCGTCCGCGCCCAGGGCAATGGCTTTGGCGGCCTGCACGCCGGTGCGGATGCCCCCGCTGGCGATCAAGGTGACACCAGGAGCGGCGCGCCGAACCATCTGGATGGATTCAGCGGTGGAGATGCCCCAATCGGCGAAGGCGGCGGCGATGCGACGAGAGCTCTCGCTGACGACGCGGTGCATCTCTACCTCGCTCCAGGAGGTGCCCCCGGTTCCAGCCACGTCTATAGCGGCCACGCCTGCGCCTGCCAGCCTGCGAGCCACCTCCTCGGAGATGCCCCAGCCCACCTCTTTGACGATCAGGGGCACAGATAGCTCTCGGCAGACCTGCTCAATCTTGGTCAACAGCCCGGAGAAATCGGTGTTGCCCTCTGGCTGGAGAGCCTCCTGCAATGGGTTCAAATGTAAAATCAGACCATCGGCCTCGATCATCTCCACTGCTCGCTGGCAATGCTCGACGCCGTAGCCATAGTTCAACTGCACAGCGCCCAGGTTGGCCAGGAGCAGGATGTCGGGGGCCACAGCTCGCACCTGGTAGGTGTGGGCCAGACCGGGCTCCTCCAGGGCTGCTCGCTGCGAACCGACGCCCATGCCCAGACCATGCGTTTGCGCTGCCAGGGCCAGATTCTTGTTGATTGTCTCAGCCTCCTCGGTGCCGCCCGTCATGGAGGAGATGATCACCGGCGCGCTCAGGCGTTTGCCCAGCAAGGTGGTGGAAAGGTCAATGTGGTCACGGTTTATCTCCGGCAGGGCCTGGTGAACGAAGTGGTACCTTTCCAGGCCCGTGGTCAGATTGCGAAAGCGCACGTCTTCTTTCAGCAGGATGTGCAGGTGCTCCGATTTTCGTTGGTTGTGCATGGGCTGACACCTCCGCAACTTTTCACCGTCGTCGGTGTTCCAATAGGTAGGCCATTCTAAGCAATATTACCAGCGGTGGCGATTCTTGTCAAATGGATTTTTGACTATATCGGCCAAGACTGGTAAAATAAGGCCAATTATTACCTTGAGGAGGTGAAAGAATGTCGGTGTTCGAGGATGTAAAGGCTGTCATCGTGGAAGTGCTGGGCGTTGACCCGGAGAGAGTCACCCTTGAAGCCAATTTCCAGGAAGATTTGGAGGCGGATTCCCTCGACCTGGTAGAGCTGATCATGGCCTTCGAGGACAAGTTCGGGGAAGAGATTCCCGACGAAAAAGCTCAGGAACTCACCACGGTTGGGAAGGCGGTGGCCTACGTCAAGGAGCGCACGGCCGGATAGCGGCCTGCGGATGCCAACAAGCCAAAATTGACGGATGTAAGGGCAAACGGACGGTTGCCCTCAATTAAGTGCGCCTGGGCGCACTTGAACTCACAGCATGGGGATGGAAATCCCCATGTTTTCTTCTACGCCAAATCCCTGCTCGATAGGGCTTTCTCGACAATTGAGGAAAGTGCGTTTCACTTTGGAGGCGAAAAGACCTCCGAGGTTTACTGACCGACGATTTCCTGAAGGTTGCTCAGCACCAGTCGCCAGACTTCGAGGCTAAAGCAGCATCCAAAACCTCGGAGGTCTGACCGACTGGAAACCTGCCCTAATATTGAAATGCTCCTATTGAGGAAGGAGGAAGCGGCCAGTGATAACAGTCGACAGGGATCGCTGCGGCTATTGCGGCGCTTGCGTGGGGGTTTGTCCTGTGGGGGCCATTGAACTGGCCGAGACCCGCCTGCTCATCAGTGAGGCGTGTTTCGACTGCGGCCTGTGCCTGGCTGCCTGCCCGCTCGGAGCTTTGCAGGCGGAGGATCACGCCGAGAGCGTGGGGGTTCCTCTCCGACGGCGTTACGACGTGGTGGTCGTAGGCGCGGGGCCGGGTGGGTCGGTAGCGGCGCGAGAGGCGGCAGAGTTGGGGCTTTCGGTGCTGCTGCTGGAGAAACGCCAGGAGATTGGCTCGCCGGTGCGCTGCGCGGAAGGGATTGCCCATGAGATGCTCGCGCCCTTCATTGAGCCAGACCCGCACTGGATCTCGGCGGTGGTGAGCAAGGCCCAGATCGTGGTTGAGGGTGCCGCAATGGTGACCGAGCAGGCTGAGGGGCGCCAGGGCTACGTCCTGGAGCGGCGGGTCTTCGACCGCGTCCTGGCGGAGGAGGCAGCCCAGGCTGGAGCTCGGGTGATGGTCAAGACGGCGGCCACCGGTCTCTTGCTGGAAGGCGGCGTTGTGCGGGGCGTCGTCGCTCGTGGGCCTGTCGGCACTATGGAAATCGAATGTGCGGTGGTCATCGGCGCCGATGGCGTGGAGTCGCAGGTGGGTCCCTGGGCTGGCCTGGACACCACGCTACCCTTGAGGGACACGATGGCCTGCGCCCAGTACCTGTTGGCGGGCATCGAAATTGATCCCGCGTGCTGCTGCTACTATATCGGCCAAGAAGTGGCCCCCGGCGGCTATGCCTGGGTCTTCCCCAAAGGGGAGGGCAAGGCCAACGTTGGCCTGGGCATCCAGGCCGATTTGTCAGCGGATTCGGCCCTGAGCTACCTCACCCGATTCATTGAGAGCCAACCCCACCTGGCTCAGGGTAGCCCTGTAACCCTGGTGGTAGGTGGCGTGCCAGTAGGCCCACCGCTTCCACGGCTGGTAGCCAGTGGACTGATGCTGGTGGGCGATGCCGCTCGCCAGGTGGATCCTCTCACCGGCGGGGGGATCGCCAACGCCATGATGGCCGGCCACCTGGCGGCCGAGGTAGCGTCCCAGGCCATCGCCGCCGGCGACACCTCTGCCGAGGCTCTGGCCCTGTACGAGAGGCGCTGGATGGCCGGTCGAGGGCGCAAGATGGCTCGTAACTATCGCCTCAAGGAGCGCTTTGGTCCTGGCGAGCGGACTTCGCCAGGTTTCCTTCGTGTTTTCGCGGTGGCGGTAGGGGGGATTTGAGTGAAGCGTGAAAACGTGAAATGCGTCAACAAGGAGTCACGTTTAGCGCTTCACGCGATGAACCACTGCGCAAGCCCTGGATAACAACGATTGGACAGGGGTCGCTTTCTGTTGTATACTACTGGCGCGATGGACAAAGGAGGACGAGAGGTTCGACATCCTATCAGTGGTATCGTATTGGCCGGGGGGGAGAGCAAGCGGCTGGGCGCCGATAAGGCTTTTCTCCAAATAGGCGGTCGGGTGCTCATCGAGGCCATCGTGGAGAAAATGGCTCAAATCGGCGACGAAGTCATCATTGTCACCAATTCGCCCCAGAGGTATGATCATCTGGCGGCAAGATTGGTGGGCGATGTCTATCCTGGCAAAGGATCTCTGGGTGGTATCTATTCTGGGCTCAAGGCGGCACACAACCATCACAGCCTGGTGGTGGCTTGCGACATGCCTTTTCTGGACCTGAACCTCCTGCGCTATATGATCCTCTTGTCCCCTGGCCAGGACGTGGTCATCCCCAGGGTCGGAGGGCTGACGGAACCATTGCACGCCATCTATTCGAAGCAATGCTTGCAACCTATCGAGCGCGTGTTGGCAAGCGGCGACCTCAAAATCATTGATTTTTTCCCTGAGGTGCGAGTGCGTTACGTCGAAGAGCAGGAGATCAACCTCTTTGATCCGCAGCATCTTTCGTTTTTTAACATCAACTCCCCCTGCGATTTGGAGAAAGCCAGGGGCTTGGCGAGGAGGCATGGATGTTCATAGCCAGTCGGAGCTTGAATTATCGTCGGTATACGGCCAATGGCAGGACAACGGCTACCACTATGGAGAAAGAGGTAGTGCGGGAGGCCCCCGTGACGGTGTATGTCAACGGAATGGAGCTGATCACCTTTCTCTGCACTCCCTACAACCTGAGATACCTGGTGATGGGCTTCCTCTATCTGGAGGGCATCATCAGTGGCCTGGACGAGGTGGCGCTGCTGCGGGTCTGCGATGAGGAGGAGATGATTGATGTGCGTCTGACCCACGATGCCGAGTTGCCGACCAAACGTGTGCTCACCTCTGGTTGTGGCGGCGGCACCACCTTCGCCGACCTGACTGCGCAGACGAGCAAGTTTAATTCTGCCCTGAAAGTGACACCGTCCCAAATCCTCGACCTGATGCGACGGCTTTATCGGGAGGCTGAGCTCTACCGTACCACGGGGGGCGTGCACACCTCGGCGCTCAGCGACGGACAGCAGTTGCTGGTCGTGGCCTCTGACGTGGGCCGGCATAACACGCTGGACAAGATTCAGGGGCAGTGTTTGCTGGAGGGAGTTGACACTAAGGATCGCATCCTCTTGACCACAGGGCGTCTCTCGGCGGAGATGCTGCACAAGGCGGCCAAGATGAAGGCGCCCGTGTTGGTCTCGCGCACTTCGCCCACTGATCTGGCGGTGGAGATGTCTAAGGCATGGAACATCACCCTCATCGGTTATGCTCGTGGCAAGCAAATCCATGTCTACAGCGGTGAGGAGCGAGTAGAGTTAGGCTGACGTAATGGAAATAGCCCGATCAACGAAAGCCCCAGACTGTCCGATGGCCTGGGGCTTTTTGCGTTATCAGACCCATGGCTTGCTCCCCGATTTCACAGGTTCCCCATCCCATCTCCACAAAACCTCCACGATTCTTTGATATACTACCAGTAGAACGACAGAAGAAATTTCAAGGAGGTTTCAACCAATGGTAAAGCGAATTCAAGCTGTGCGAGGTCGAAGTAAGTGGCTGCTGGCCGCCGTAGTCTTCCTGAGCGGACTCGTGGCTGCGCTGTCGGGCATCTACTTTCTCTTCGTGCCCTCCGGGGGCTATCAGGGGGGGCGCAACCCGTGGTACGGCGTGACCATTTTCTTCAGCCGGCAAACCTGGGACGATCTACACACCAGGGGTGGGGTGCTCATGATCGCTGCCGTCGTCGTCCACTTCGCCATCCACTGGCGATGGGTGAAGGTGATGAGCAAGCGCACTGTGGCAGCTCTGTTCTCCAGGGAGCCCCGGCTGGCTAAAGGGCCCCGGCTCAACGTGGCCATCAACCTGGTGGTTGCCGTCAGTTTCCTGCTCACCGCCGTTTCGGGCATCTACTTCCTCATTGTATCTTCGGGCGGCTTCCAGGGTGGGAGGAATGCCGGCTGGGATCCGATGTTCCTCTTCAGCCGGACGACCTGGGACCTGATCCACACCTGGGCCGGAGTGGCCTTCATCGGCGCGGCAGCGGCCCACGTTTGGATTCACTGGCGGTGGATCAAGAATACGACGACGCGGTTGTTCCGGTCGCTGCTGCCGCAGCCTGGTTTGAGCGAGGCTTCGGCAGAGGCCAGGATTTAACAAACCCCACATCCCCTTTCCATCACTTCTCCATAATTGTTTGCTATACTGAAGGTAGAAAAGGCGAAGTCCCGTAATGACATGGACATCCGCCAATCATCAAGAAAAGGAGGTGATAACTGTGAAGACCAACTGGAAGCGCATTAGCATGGGTGTGCTCGCTGTCATCGTCGCCCTGGTGGGCGTCATGACCATCAGCTCCATCGCTTTTGCTCAGGGTCCTGGTGGCCAGAGTCATGGTGGCAACGAGTGCGGCGGCCTGATGGGCCATTGGGGTAACTCGACCAACTCGCTGGTCGCCGTGGCGGCGGACGTGTTGGGAATGGAGCAGGCCGATCTGGTTGCCGAGCTCCAGGCCGGCAAGACCATCGCTCAGGTAGCCCAGGAGCAAGGCGTGGATCCGCAGACCATCGTGGATGCCTTCATCGCCATCCGCGCCGAAAAGCTGGCGGAGGCGGTAGCCAATGGCTGCATCACCCAGGAGCAGGCCGACCTGATGCTGGAGCACCTGGCGGAAGAGGCGACTGCGCACGTGTATGAGCCCTTCAGCCCCGGTGGCGTATGCGGGCAGGGCGGTGTCGGGCGCGGACGGCGTGGTGGCAGCCGATGGATGCCTGGCCGCACATCATAACCGGAAAGAATCTACTCGAAAAGAGCGGGGCTAAGAGCCTCGCTCTTTTCTACTCAGCCCACCCTCCCGCAGGTTTACAAAAGCAACCAGCGGGAGGGTAAGCAATTGACTTTCTTGTTTTTCCCGCGTTTCTGTGCTATGATAAGTGAGAATGAATCCGACGAGCAAGAACGAAGGTGTCAGGCACCTGAACGAGACTCTGGAGAAATCAACATGAGCCAACGCATCCTCGTCGTGGACGACGACAAACAGATTGTACGCCTGGTGAAAGCTTACCTGGAACAGGCTGGCTTCCAGGTGTTTGTGGCCTACGATGGCAGCACCGCGCTGCACACCATCCGCCGCGAGCGCCCCGACCTGGTAGTGCTCGACCTGATGCTGCCCGATCAGGACGGCTGGGACCTCACCCGCCTGATCCGGGCCGATTCTACTCTGGCCGACACACCCATCGTCATGCTCACTGCCCGCATCGAGGACGCCGACAAAATCGTCGGCCTGGAGTTGGGCGCCGACGACTACATCACCAAGCCCTTCAACCCCCGCGAGGTGGTGGCGAGGGTGCGGGCGGTGCTGCGCCGTGCTGTCGGTGGGCCGGCTCAGCCCAAGGTATTGCAACTAGGTGGTCTGCTCATGGACCTGGACCGGCACGAGGTGCTGCTAGACGGTCAGCCGGTGGACCTGACTCCAACCGAGTTCGATCTGCTGCGAGCTTTCATGGAAAACCCCGGCTACGCCTTCACCCGCTCAGAGCTGATTGAGAAGAGCCTGGGCTACACCTACGAGGGCCTGGACCGCACCCTGGACAGTCATATCAAAAACCTGCGCCGTAAGATCGAGCCTGACCCAGCCAATCCCAGCTACATCCAGACCGTCTACGGCGTCGGCTATCGTCTGCGAGGTGAGCCATGAACAAGCTCTGGGTGCGGCTGACCCTGGCCTTCGTCCTGGTTACCCTGGTGGGGGTGAGTACCGTGGCGCTGTTGGCCAACCGCAGCGCCAGCAGTCAGTTCCGTCGCTACCTGGCCCGCAGCGAGATGATGGACTGGGGCAGCCTGGCCGACGACCTGGCGGCTTACTACGAGCGCCAGGGCAGTTGGGATGGCGTGGAGGTCGTGTTCGAGGATGTGGGCGGGCCGATGATGCAGCGCGGATGGGGCAGAGGCCAGATGCGCGGGGGCAGCCCATCCATCCTGCTGGCCGATGGGCAGGGGCTTATCGTCTATGATAGCCTGGGGCGCTATGTGGGGGAAACCCTCAGCCCTGGCGAGCAGGAGCAGGCCGTATCCATCCAGGTCAGTGGACAGACGGTGGGTTTCCTGCTTGCTGCCCCACCAGGTTGGGGACAGTTAGGAGCCCAGGAGCAGGGCTTCCTCGATCAGATCAACCGGGCGTTGCTTTTAGCGGGAGGTCTGGCTGTCACCGTGAGCATCCTGCTAGGTCTAGGGCTTAGCCGGGGGCTTACCGCACCTGTGGCCCGCCTCACCGCTGCCGCTCGCCGCATTGCTGGCGGTGACCTGAGCCAGCGTGTTCCCGAAACGGGCAGTGCTGAAATGGCTGTCCTGGGGCAGGCCTTCAACCAGATGGCCGCCGACCTGGAAAAGGCCGAGGAGTTGCGCCGCAATCTGGTGGCCGATTTGGCCCACGAGCTACGCACCCCCCTCAGCGTGATCCAGGGCAACCTGCGAGCCATCCTCGACGGGGTCTATCCTCTGGAGCAGGCCGAGATTGCCACCCTCTACGATGAGACCCGGCTGTTGAACCGCCTGGTGGACGACCTGCGGGAGTTGGCCCTGGCCGAAGCGGGGCAGCTTAGACTGGAGCGCCAGCCGGTGGCCCCGGCTGACGTGGTGAATAGAGCCATGGAATCTGCCCGCATCCAGGCGGCGGCCAGAGGCATCACCTTGCAGGCTGACCTGACGGAGGATCTGCCTCTGGTGGACGTTGATCCCCAGCGGATCGGGCAGGTGTTGGGCAACCTGTTGAACAATGCTCTGACCCACACCCCCTCAGGCGGGAAGATCGTCGTCGCTGCCGGGGTGTGTCCTGAGCTTGTCGAAGGAGCGAGGGAATCAGAGGTTGAGTTCAGCGTTCGGGACACTGGCGAGGGCATCGCTTCTGAGGACTTGCCCTACATCTTCGACCGCTTCTATCGGGCCGACAGGTCGCGGGTCACGGGCAGTACAGGGCTGGGGTTGGCCATCGCCAGGCAGTTGGTAGAGGCCCACGGTGGGCGGATCGAGGTGGAAAGCGAGGTTGGTCGAGGGACCCGGTTAGCCTTCACCCTGCCAATAGCCGAGCCCTGATGCGGGCGGTCGGGGAAGATGCCCTTCCAACTGCGATTTGCAGATTTGACAAACTTCAGAAGTAGTGGTATAATTTAAGCATATTAGCGGATACTAATATAAAGTTGAGCGGTGACGATGGACGAGATAGAGGAATTGGCTGACATATTCAAAGCTCTGTCGGACCCCACCCGACTGAGGTTGGTCAAGTTGCTGAGCGAGTGCTCGCCGGGTGAGTGCAACGGAGGGGCATTGTGCGTCAATGCCCTGGCTTCTAAGCTGGGAGTTTCACAATCGGCCGTCTCGCAACACCTGCGCGTTTTGAGACAAGTCGGACTGGTCAGGGGAGTGCGGCAAGGCTACTTTGTGCACTACTCACTTGAGCGAGACAGGCTGGAGCAGTACAAAGCCAGAGTGCTGGAGACGCTAGGTGAGAGCTTCGTGACCATCAAATAGGGGTTGTTTTTTTACCTTAGTCTATCAGATTATTACCAGATACTAATATAGAAAGGAGGTGAGAGCATGTGTTGCGAATCTGAGAGCCATCACGGTGGCAGGCATCAGGGCTATCGTCACGGCTGCTCCTGCGGTTGTGGTGGACCTTTCCGCTTTGGCCGGCGCTTCTGGACCAAAGCGGAAAAGATAGCTTGGCTGGAGGAGTACCTGGAGGGCCTGCGGAACGAAGCGCAGGCCGTCGAGGAGCGCATCGCCGCACTGAGGGGGGAGGAGTAGCTCTCTCTTTCGAGAAGAGGGGAGGAATCCAGAGGTTCCTCCCCTCTTTTGTATGCTGATCGGGCGGGCTCGAAGCAGGAGGGTTCTTGGAACTGGAAAGCGATCTATATCAGACCTTTACAACTCCTTCATCACTCCTTTATTCACTTCTGGTACAATAGAGGCGGGTTAGGGAAGACCTAACCCAAATCCCATAGGATAGGAGGTGACAAGATGAAGAAGAGGTTTGTGATCCTGGTCGGTTCAGTGCTGGCAGTGGTTCTCCTGGGAGCGATGGTAGTAGTGCCTGCTTTTGCTCAGGAAGAGGAGACGCCCGAAGCGCCCTGCGGTGGTCACAGTAGAGGCTTTGGCTTGTGGGGTGGGTCGTGGACGATGTTCGACACTGCGGCTGAGGCCCTGGGACTAACTCCTGAGGAGTTGTTCGCCGAGTTGCACGCGGGCAATACTCTGGAGGAGATTGCCGAGGCGCAAGGCGTAGAATTGGAAGCAGTGCAGGAGGCCATGAATGCTGCCCGGGTCGAGGCCATGAGGGATGCCATTGAGCAGGCCGTGGAGGATGGGAGCATAACCCAGGAACAGGCCGACTGGTTGCTTGAGGGGTTGGAACAGGGTTTCTTCCCCATGGGCCGGAGCTTTGGCTTCGGACACGGGATGAAGGGGGGGTCTGGGCATGGGATGAGAGGTGGTTTCGGTAGCGTTACTCCGCAGCGAGCCCCGTCAACGTCAACAGTGCCGAGTTCCTCCTCGCTCTAGAGGTACTGTAGCTTATTCGCCCTGCGGCCGGTTGAGGAGGGCCGGCCGCATCAATGAGGGGAGCGAAGTATCACTTTCGCTCCCCTTTCCCATTGACCTGTGCCGTAGTTGAAGAGGAGCAAGCATCTAGTGTCGTTTCACGCAACAAAGGTTGACATTCTGTCGCCACCCCGCCCGGGGCTGAAGCCATCGGGCTCAGCATACAAAGGCCTATCGGCCTGACAAACCCAGCCCCAATGGGGCTTTGTTAGCTGAGCCAGGGGCTTGAGCGGAGCGGAGCCCCTGGCGGACGCCGCCTGAAAAGTCAAGGCCTGTTTTATGAAAGAGCATCAGCCAGCCCGATCTTTACATGAGCTTCATAACTTCTTCAAAAAACCTTTACCAAAGTCTGCTATAATAGAATCGCTCCAAGATTGGCGAAAGTCAACGAGGTAACGAGAGGCTCATCTATGACCAATCTCAGCAGTGTTATCCGCAAATTCAACCGCTTCGAGCTCAAATACCTGATCACCCTTCAACAGGCCGAGCTATTCAAATCCGCGCTGCGCGCCTACCTGGTTCCTGACGAGCATGGCAACAACAACGGGCGCTACGCGCTGGCCAGCCTGTACTACGACTCGCCTGATCTACGCTGTTACTGGGAGAAGGAGGACGGGCTCAAGTTCCGCCGCAAGCTGCGCATCCGCCGTTACGAAACGGGCGAGGTGCTCACGGATGAAACGCCTGTTTTCCTGGAGATCAAACAGCGCGTTGACCGCGTCACCCAAAAGCGTCGCGCCGTCCTGCCATACAGTGAAGCCCTGCGCCTGTGCAACGACCGCCAGATCCCCGACTACGCGCCCGGCGATAAGGCCGTCATTGAGGAGATTTACGTTTTCCTGTGGCGGTACAACCTGCGCCCGGCGAGCATTGTTGGCTATGACCGCCAGGCCTTCATCGGCACGCATTATGACATCGGGCTGCGGGTGACATTCGATACCTCGTTGTCGTTCCAATCCCACCCACTCCATCTGCACGAACAGTTGTCTGGCCTGCCGATGTTGCCTGCCAACCTCGTGGTGATGGAAATCAAAGTCAACGAACGCATCCCGTATTGGCTCACTGAGATGATTGCGGCACACAACCTGCAACTGGTCCGCTTCAGCAAATACTGTCGCAGCATCAAGGCAGCCCAGAACATGCCATCAACACGGTGGCGCAATCTTACGGCTGAATGTTCTCAGGATGTGCTTTCTTCATGCCTGTCCGTTTTCCATATTCTGGAACGGGAAGTGCGAAATCGAAAGGTATCTGCTCAGGTGCAACGCACTTCTGGCACAGAATCAAGCTGATTCGAAGTGCACCCTGATCAAGCGAGCCATTGAAATCGTGCAAACAAGTGCGTTGCACCTTATAGAAACTAAACGAATCAAAACAATTGGAGGTTTCAAATGGATATTTTCAACGTTCAAGATTTGACCAGTGAGTTTTCAGTCATGGACGTCGTGCTGGTCATGGTACTTAGCTTTGTGTTGAGCGCCTTCATTGGCTGGATATACAAAATCACCCATCGCGGCACTTCGTACACGCAGAGCTTTGTCTTTACCCTGGTGCTGAACGGCATGGTCGTGGCGCTGGTCATGATGATCGTCGGCTCGAATATCGCCCGTGCCTTCTCGCTGGTGGGCGCTCTGTCCATCATCCGCTTCCGCAACGCGGTCAGAGAAACGCGCGACGTGGGCTTTATCTTCTTCACGATGGCCATTGGCATGGCCATTGGCACCAAGTTCTACCTGCTGGGCGTGATCGCCGCCGTCGTCATCAGCCTGGTGATTTTGCTGATGACCCGCTTCAACTGGTATGCGCGCGAGATGTCCAGCCAGATCTTGTGCATCCAAGTCCCCAACGGCGCACCTTTCGACACGTTGTTCGACAGGGTCTTCATCAAGTACACCAGTTCTTCAGAACTCATCAGTGTGGACTCCGTTCACAACGGCACGATGACCGAGCTGACCTACAGCATCGGCATGAAGAAATCCAACCAGATTCAGGAGTTCCTGGCCGAGATCAAGAAGCTGAACGGCGACAACAAGGTCACGCTGATCGCCGGATACAACGTCACGGATCTGTAACATCAAAAATCTTTAGAGTCTGATCGGAGGAAAACATGAGCCTTAAACTCAAACGCAACTATCCCCTTATTCTCTTGCTGATTACCATCCTATCCTTCTTAGCGTTCGTAATGGGCGGTCAACCCATCATTGCCTACACCTTGTAAAATCAGGAGGTTAAACTAACATGAAGAAAATAACAGCTTTGCTATTGCTGGTAACTCTTATCTTTACTCTCACCGCGTGTTCCGGTGATGCAGTCGTATCCACTGAGATTGTATCTGCCTCTGAACCGGTAAATGAGTTTGGAGAGGAATCCGGCACAGTCGTTGATACACAACAGAATTCAGAGATGCCATCCAGCCCGATTTCTGTGGAATACGATGGTGATGATCTGGATTCCAGTGTAAGCCATTCCGATACGTCCTACATCAAGCTGGAAGGCGATTCGATCACCTTCGAGGGGAGCGGCGCCACGGTTAGCGGCAATATCGTAACCATCACGTCTGCCGGGACGTACAGCATCAGCGGCACCTTGAACGACGGGCAGGTCATCGTGGATACTGAGGATGAGGAGAAGGTAGTGCTCGTGCTGAACGGCGCGGATATCACCTCTTCCAACAGCGCCCCCATTTACGTCAGCAATGCGGAAAAAACCGTGATCACCTTGGCCGACAAGACAGAGAACTACGTAACCGATGGGGATTCTTATCTCTTCGAAGAGGGAGAAGATGAACCCAATGCAGCGGTTTTCAGTAAAGATGACCTCACTATTAACGGCAAGGGCTCACTGACCGTCAACGCAAACTACAACAACGGCATCGCCAGCAAAGACGATCTCAAGATCACTGGCGGCAGCATCACCGTAAACGCCGTGAACGATGGCATCAAGGGCAGGGATTCCATTGCTGTCAAGGACGGAACGATCACCATCAACGCAGGTGGCGACGGGATGCAGTCCAATAATGATGAGGATGCCGAGAAGGGTTATGTTGCCCTAGAGGGCGGCACGCTCGATATCACGGCGAGCCTGGACGGTATTCAGGCAGAAACCAGCCTGCTGGTCAACGGCGGCGACATCACCATAACCTCAGGTGGCGGCAGCGTCAGCACCAGCACCAGCGGCGGAGGTGGCTGGGGCGGTCGAGGCATGGAAGGCAACCCCAACAAACCCACCGAAAGCGCCAAAGGCCTGAAGGCCGGTGTGGACATCACCGTCACGGCCGGCACGATCAACATCAATTCTGCCGATGACTCCATCCACTCGAATGACAGCATCACGATCAATGGCGGCGATATGCTTCTGGCCTCCGGGGACGATGGCATCCATTCAGACACCACCCTGGAAATCAACGGCGGAAACATAAGCATTGCCCAGTCCTATGAGGGGATCGAAAGCGCAACCATTACAATTAACGCCGGGAATATCCACCTGGTTGCCAGCGACGACGGCATCAACGCCGTCAGTGGAACTGGTGGCGCCGCAGCCGGTGGAATGCCAGGGCGAGGGCGGGGCATGTTCGAATCTGGCGACAACTACCTCTACGTCAACGGCGGCTATATCGCTATTGATGCCCTGGGCGACGGTATGGACATAAACGGTCCGATTGATATGACCGGAGGGGTTGTGATCGTCAACGGGCCTACTAGCAACAATAACGGAGCCTTGGATTATACAGGCACGTTCAATCTTACCGGCGGTTTTCTTGTTGCGGTAGGTAGTGCCGGTATGGCGCAAGCCCCAAGCGCATCGTCAACCCAGTATTCCGTGATGTATACGTTCGAGTCGCCGCAGGCGGCAGGTACGATGATCCACATTGAAACCAAAGACGGCCGAGAAATCCTGACATTTGTACCGACAAAGGCATACCAGTCCGTCGTGTTGTCTTCGCCTGAGCTGGAAAACGGCGCGACCTATCTGGTTTACGCCGGAGGCAGTTCAACCGGTACAGTTACCGACGGTCTCTATTCTGGTGGAACATATACTGGCGGCACTCAAGTTACCAGCTTTGTCATTTCAGGTATGGTAACCGGCGCAGGCCTGTATGGCGGTGGTTTCTTCGGTGGCGGAAGGAGGAGGCCATGAGCGACACGGACTATCTGGACGATTCGTTCATTGA
>CAZQDO010000058.1:0-13156 GCA_964592085.1 uncultured Anaerolineae bacterium
CGTCATGCGCGCTTTTCCTGCACCTGGCTGAAGAAGACCTTGGCGCTGCCGACGCTGGCCCGCTGGCCGACGATCTCAAACTGGCCGCTGAGTGGTAGGTGTTTCGACGAATTGCCGATCATCACCTCAACCGTCCCCGGCTGTACCACGTACCGCACCGCCTCGTCGTAGTAGCCGAGCTGGTGGGTGTGCAGGGTGAAGGTCACTGTCTTCCGTTTCCCTGGCTGCAAGGTGATGCGCTTGAAGCCCTTTAGCTCCTTGGTTTCGATACGCCTTCGGCTACTCAACCCAAGGATGGGCCGGGGCACGGTGGTATCGGGCTGGCGGACGTAGAGCTGGACCACTTCGTCGCCCGCACGGTCGCCAGCGTTGGTCACGTCAACGCTGATGGCAACTTCGCCCCCGACTTCAACTTCCGATGGGGCGATGTGCAGATTGTCGAATTCAAAGGTAGTATAGCTCAAACCATGGCCAAAGGCAAATAGAGGCTCCCCGCGGAAGTAGCGGTACGTGCGGCCTTCCATGTCATAGTCCTCAAAAGGCGGCAGGTCGTCCACCGACTGGTAGAAGGTAACCGGCAGCCGCCCGCCGGGGTTGTAGTCGCCGAACAGGACGTCGGCCAGGGCGTCGCCGCCTGCCTGGCCGGGATACCATGCCTCCACGATGGCCGGGATGTGCTCAGCGGCCCACTTCACAGCCAACGCGCTGCCACTCAACAGCACCAACACCACCGGCTTGCCCAGAGCGTGGATTTGCTTGAGCAACTTTTCTTGTGGGGGTGGCAGGCCAATGTCGGTCCGGTCGCCACCAGCGAAGCCTTCCACAGCCACCGGCATCTCCTCGCCTTCCAGGGTCGGAGAAAGCCCCATCATGGCAATGACAACGTCTGCTTTCGCGGCCACCTCCAGTGCCCTGGCTTCATAGTCAACGTTGGGGGGGGACCACAGGAGTTGCACCTGCGGGTCGAGACCCCGGTTCACGTAGTCCAGGCGCAGGCTGTAAAGCCGCCCGGCTTCCAGCTCAACCTCTGCGGTTTTGAGAATGGAATGATGGATGTCCTGATGGTCTACGATGAGTTGGCCATCCAGATAGAGCCTGTACGCGCTGAAGCCCCTGACACCAAGTCTGTAAATGCCGCTCTTAGGAGGGACGAGAAAGCCGGTCCAACGCACGGCAAAGCTGTCTGCCCACTGCCCCGTCAGCGGGTTTGTATCTTTCCAGGTGAAATCAACGACGCGATCAACCTGGTTCAACACAGGCTTGCCCTCGAACTTCGGGTTGTCGTAGTAGTCAGCCGTCAGACCGGTCTCATCTGGGTCGGCATCTACCGGACGCAGGTAGGTAGACGGGACGACCTCCAGTGGAGGCACGCCATCAGCCAGTGCACAACCGCGGGCGTAATAGAGCTTGGCAGAAGAAGACGAGATCTTTTTGCGAATACCTTCAAGGGGAGTGACTGTCTTGGCCGGAGTGCCGTTGTAGTTGCCAAGCAGTACCTGGAGGTCATCGGCATTGGGGCCAATGACGGCAATTGATTCGAGGTCTTTGCGCAGGGGTAGCAAACCGCTTTCGTTCTTGAGCAGCACGATGGACTCCCGCGCTGCCTGTAGCGCCAACTCGCGATGCTCCGGAGAACCGATAATTTCGTAAGGGATCTGAGTGTAGGGAACCTGCTCAGGGGGATCGAATAGGCCCAAACGGAAGCGCGCCGTGAAAAGCCGCTCGACGGCACGGTTGATGATGTCTTCCGAAATCAAGCCCTGTTTCACGGCATCAAGCAGCGCCGGGTAAACTCCGCCGCAGTTGAGTTCGCAGCCGTTCTGCACCGCCAAAGCCGCTGCTTCCTCCGGCGTGTCCACCACCTTATGATGGGCGTAGATGTCGCGGATGGCTCCGCAGTCCGACACCACATACCCGTCGAAGCCCCATTCCTGGCGGAGAATCTTCTCCAGCAACGTTGGGCTGGCGCAGCAGGGCTCGCCGTTGGTGCGGTTGTAAGCCCCCATGATGGAGACAGCGCCAGCTTCTTTGACGCAAGCTTCGAAGGCGGGCAGGTAGGTCTCCCGCAAATCCTGCTCACTGACCTGCGCGTCGAAATGATGTCGCTCCGGCTCCGGCCCGCTATGCACGGCGTAGTGCTTGGGCGTGGCGACTAGCTTCAGATAGCGCGGATCATCCCCCTGAAGTCCCTTCACAAAAGCCACCCCCATCCGCGCGGTCAGGTAGGGATCCTCGCCGTAGGTCTCCTGGCCTCGCCCCCAGCGCGGGTCACGGAAGATGTTGATATTGGGCGACCAGAAGGTCAAGCCGGTGTAGATCTCCCGGATGCCTCGCCTGGCCGCCTCGTGGTGCTTGGCCCGTGCCTCATCAGAAATGACTGTGGCGATCTGGTGCATCAGGTCGGGGTTCCAGGTTGCGGCCAATCCGATGGCCTGCGGAAACACCGTGGCTACCCCAGCCCGGCCCACGCCGTGCAAACACTCGTTCCACCAGTTGTATTTGGGGATGCCCAGCCGCTCGATGGCTGGGGCGTCATAGACCATCTGCGAGACCTTTTCTTCGAGGGTCATTCGGGAGACCAGGTCGGCCACACGTTCTTCCATTGCCGTCACGATTATCTTCCCTCCTTCTCAACTATCCTTGTTCCCGGTGTACTTGTGACACTTGACGAGCACGTCGTCAATATAAACGTCTTCGGGCATTTCGCCTTTGCATATCCCCATTGCATCGGGGCATCTTCCCGCGAATCTGCAACCTGCTCTCAGGTATTCTTCGTATTCTATGTCAGCAAGTGTGACCCTCTTGTCCCATCGCTTTTTTGGATCCGCTTCGGGGATGGATTCTCGAAGCAGTCTGGTATATGGATGTTTGGGATGCATCAACACCTGCTCCACAGACCCCATCTCAACGATGTTCCCCCTGAACATGATGGCGATTCGATCGCTCACGTAATAGGCGGTTGCCAGGTCATGCGTGATGTAGAGCACACTCACGCCTAACATTTCCTTGAGCTTTTTGAACAAATTCACGATAGACATTCTCAAGGAAGCATCAACCATCGAAACGGGTTCATCCGCGATCAGGAGAATCGGGTTTGTCAGCAAGGCCCTGGCTATGGAAATCCTCTGCAGTTGCCCTCCGGAGAACTCACTCGGGTACTTGCCAGAGAATTCTTCGTAGGAAAGACCTACCGCCTTCAGTTTCTCATCAATTAATCCGATGGCCACTTCCTTATTCACGGGCAGCAAGTGATTCTGGACAGTCTCAAAGAAATACCGATCCACCGTTCTCAGGGGGTTGAATGTCCCGAAGGGGTCCTGGAAAATCGCTTGTATGCCCTCAGTGAGCCACACCTTTTCGTTTTTCGCTCTCGCGTCTCTTTTGCCCTTATGTATGATAGCGCCTGAGGTTGGCTCCTCGAAGCCCAGGATCATTTTGGCGACAGTAGTTTTCCCACAGCCGCTTTCACCGGCCAGGGCGAAGATCTCGGCCGGTTTGATGTGAAACGACACATTGTCGGCTGCCGTTATCCTGATCCTGGAGATCATGCTCCCCAAGGTGAAAACTTTGGTCAGATGCTCGACTTCAAGGAGCTTTTCCATCTTCTCCTTCTCCGACCAACCAGCAGGCAACTTTGTGGTTGGTATCCAGGTCAATGAAGCTCGGCATCTGTTTGGTACAAATATCTAAGACGTAGGGGCACCTTGGATGGAAGGGGCAACCGCTGGGAAGATCTATCAGGGAAGGCGGACTTCCAGGTACGCTCTCCCGCGTCGTCTTGTCCCCAAACCTCGGCAGTGAGTTGATCAAGTACCTGGTGTAGGGATGGAGAGGGTCGCCGAAAATCCTCTCGGTCGTCGCCTCTTCGACCATCTTTCCAGCGTACATGATACCGATCCGGTCGGCGACATTGGCCTGAACGCCCATGTCGTGCGTTACCAGGATGATCGTGTTCTTCAGTTTTTCTTGAATATCCTTCAGAAGCTGCACGACTCCCCTCTGGACGACGACGTCGAGTGCCGTGGTGGGCTCATCACCGATGATGATGCGGGGTTTCAGAAGCGTGGCCAGGGCGATCGTAACCCGTTGTCTCATTCCACCAGATAACTGGTGTGGATAGGCATCCAGGATCTTCTGCGGCAGCCCCAACTCCGCGATATGTCTCCTGGCGATCTCGAAGGCTTCCTCCCCTGTCTTTCCGCTTTCGTGGCTGGCGATGAAATCACGGTAGGTCTCTTTCAGCTTGATCACGGGGTTGAGAACGCTCATTGAGCCCTGTGGAACGTAGGAAACATACTCCCAACGCAGCCTCCTCTTGTCCTCTGCACTGAGAGAAAAGACATCAACCTCCTCATCGTTCACACGGTAAGTGACCTTCCCTCCCATCAGCCTCAACGGTGGCTCAATGGCGGCGTAGAGTGCTTTCAGCAGCGTCGTCTTCCCGCACCCGCTTTCGCCCGCAATCCCGTAGACTTCGTTCTCCAGGATCTCGAGATCAACCTCGTTGACCGCTTTCACCACCTTTTGGGTCCCGAAAACGTCGAGCACGTAGAAGGCTTTCAACTGTTCCGTTCGAAGCATCGTCTGGTTCATAGCCTCCTCACTACGCCCCGACTCGTTGGATCCGTGTTCTCGGATCCAGGTATTCGCTGATGCTGACCGATAGCCAATACAGGGCCACAAACAGGAGAACCGCCAGGACGATAGGCGTCAATAGCCACCACCAGTACCCAAGCAGCATCGCCTGATAGCTGATCGCCCATTGGAGTGTCGTCCCAAGCGTCGGGATGTCCATGTTCACCAGGCCAAGGATGGCGAGCGTGATCTCCATCCCAATCGCCCAGGACATGTTGTTGATCAGGGTGGAGAACACCAGGGGCATGGCGAAGGGCATGTACTCTTTCAGTACGAGCTGCAGCGTGCTTGTTCCAGACAGAATGGCCGTCTGGGTGAACTCCCGTTCACGTAAGCTCAATATCTGCGACCGGATCACCCGGGCGTCCCAGGCCCATCCGAGGAACGCCAGCAGGAATCCCAACGTCACGAGGTTCATTTTCTCTCGCACCAACATCGCCAGCATAACGATGATCAGGAACAGCGGCATCACCAGCAGGCTGTCGCTGATGAACATCAGCACTCTGTCTATGCTTTTTCCCTTGTAGCCGGCAATCATCCCGACCAAAATCGCAATAACGCGCGACACCGTTCCTGCAATCACCGAGATAATCAGCGAGTTACGTACCGCGAACGTCGCTTGCCAGAAGACGTCCTGTCCCTTGGAGTTAGTTCCCAGATAATAGGTCCGCGATGGTTTTAGATCCCTCGGAACGGTCCCCCAGAGGGTCGGGTCGTAGGGCGAGAAGATGGTGAGGGCTGCCAACGTGAGCAACGCGCACAGAACGCAAAAACTCAACGCAAACCTGTAATCCTTGAAGAGATCTCTGAATACTCTCACGATGTCCGCGCTCCTTACGTGTGTCTGACCCTCGGATCGAAGAGAGGATACAGCAGGTCAATGATGAGAATCGCTGTTGTGATGGCCACAATCGAGAGGAGCGTGATGCCCATGATCAAGTTGTAGTCCCCGGTGACGATGGCGTTGTAGAGGAGCGTTCCGATCCCCGGATAGGAGAAAACGATCTCTGTGATCAGCGCGCCGCTGAAAATCTGTCCGAGCGACAGCGCAAGATTCGTGATCTGTGGAAGCATCGCGTTCCGGATCACGTACCTCGACACAATTCTACTTTCTTTGACGCCGCCGAGCTTGGCGTATTGAACGAAATCCTCGGCGTTGACGTTCTGCACGATCAGTTTCATTATCTGGAAGTTGGCTGCCCCGCCGAGGACGACAAGCGACAGGGCCGGAAGGAACGAGTGTCTGAGTACATCCTTGATAAAGGGCCAGTTGAAGGCAACCCTTCTCCCGAAGTCGGTCCCACCGGCAACCGGGAACCACCTGACGACGTAGGCCAACAGAAGAAGAAGCGCAAAGGCAAAGATATAGTAAGGCAGCGGCCGGATGACCATAGCCACGGTGTCGAGGACCCTCGACCAGCGCTTGCGAGCGAAGTAACCAGCCAACCCGCCGACGATGTTCCCGATCGTCCAGGAGAGAAAAGTCGTCGTCAGCAACAGGCCCGCCGTCCACGGCAGTGCTGTTCCGATCAGCTTGCTCACCGGTGTGGGAAACTGAAAGAAAGAGACCCCAAAGTCTCCATGGAACAACCTCATCCAGAGCGCGCCGTACTGCTCGATCATAGACCCTTCGAGTCCGTACATCTCAGTAAGATCATCCATAAATTCGTCCATAGTCGCGGGGTCCAGGTAGGAACCCATGGACCTGAGCTGGGTAATTGTCCGCTCCACCGGATCCGATGGCATGAAACGAGGGATGAAAAACACAGCCGTGACCCCCAGGAAGATAACCAGGAAGTATTGAATTAGCCGTGGAATGAGATATCGTTTTATGAACGTCAACGCTGTTTCCTCCTCTGCTTCTCCAGCCGTTGTTGGGAAAGAGCCCCCGGGCGGGTGACAGAACCCGCCCGGGGAAGTTGGAGCGATGTCTTACGAACTAGTTCCCGGTTGGCTCCAGGAAGGGCATCATGTACTTGAAGGGGCCCCAGTGCGCATAGGGCTGGGTGTAGGGATTTTCACTGCCGGGCCAGTTGGTCCAGTAGTACTGGTCCCATGAGAGAAAACCGATATACCCGAACGTCGGAATGCCCGGCAGGGCCTCGACTGCCAGTTTCAAACCCTCGGTGCCGATGGCGATAACCTGTTCCGAGTCTGCGGGGTCGGTCTCGCGCAGCCGCTTGATCACGTCGTCCATCTCTGCGGACGACCAACGGGAGGTGTGTCCCTTGGTCATCTCTCCGACCGGCTCGACATACGCTGAGTTGTAGAAGTTCAGAACCCGGTACAGGTCTGGGCCAGCGCCCCACGGCTCCTGGGCCGGCCAGGCGCCCGAAACATCGTAGTCACCGTCCTGTGTCAACGCTGACAACTGGTCCGTCGGGACTTGCACAGCGTCTATACCGAACTTCTTCCACTGCTGTACGGCCGCAGCCGCGTTCTTAAACTCCAGGTGGGACATATCGGATCGGCACAGGACTTCGATCCTCCAGGGGGTACCGTCCGGCAGGAGCCACATACCATCTGCGTTCTTCGAGAAGCCATGCTTC
The DNA here is from genome assembly GCA_964592085.1 of uncultured Anaerolineae bacterium. Lineage (GTDB taxonomy): Bacteria > Chloroflexota > Anaerolineae > VGOG01 > VGOG01 > CAZQDO01. Next base: position 7,185 of record CAZQDO010000058.1, read on the forward strand.
TCAAGGAGTTTCGCGGCCTCGTCGGGCGCGTACTTGTACCAGCCGTACCCGAACGTCTGAGCTACGACAGCAGGATCCTCCGAAACGACGTACCCTCGATCTTTCACGTATTGGACCAGCCGGCTCGGGGCATCCGGGTCGTACGGCTTAAAGGTCTCGCCGTTGCCCAGGTCCAGCGTAAAGTCCGACAACCACTGCTGCATCGGTTCGATGTAGTCCTTGGGGTAGGGACCGAGTGACGGGACGTGAACCGGGCTCAACGTGCCAGTACCGTCAACGGCCTGACCTTCGTACTCGACGATGTCAATGGCCAGCAGGAGCGCCCAGCGGACGTCAACGTTGTCGAACGGTTCCCTCGCCGTGTTGAACGTGAGTCCAGTAAGGGCGGGGTCGTTGTTCACGACCCAGGGGAAGGTCGGCTGATAGGCGCGGTTCGTTTTGCCCTGGGCCAGCGCTGCCTTGAGACCCTCCGCCGAGAGATCCACTGCGTCGAGCTGGTGTGTCAACTGAGCCAGGATCTTGGCTCCCTCGTTGGCAAAGGCCTGAAAGACGACGTACTGGGGCTTTGGCTCGCCGTAGAGGATGCCCGTTGGGCTCTTGTCCCAATCGGCCCTCTTTTCCCAGATGGTCCAGTACCCGTTCGGGTCGAAGCTGTGCAGCTTGTACGGCCCGGTGCCGACGAATGGATTGAACTCGAACGTGATCGGATCTTCCACCCCTTCAAAGATGTGCTTGGGCATGATCCAGGTGCAGCCCCAGCGGTCGAGAAACGTGGTGTGGAACCGCGAGTTCGATTGCGTCAACTCGAACACGACCGTATAGTCGTCAGGAGCCGATACACTGGCGACGTTTTCGACCATGAAGTTGTGACCGTTAAAGCCATCGTAGGCCATGAGCGTCTCGATCGTGAAGACCACGTCGGCCGAAGTGAACGGCACGCCGTCGTTCCACGCGACGCCTTGACGCAGAGGGATCGTCACCTGGGTAAAGTCGGCATTGTATTTGGGATCGCCATCGGCAAGGCCATTGATGATCTCGCCGGTGGCAAAGTCAATAGACCACAGCGGCTCGTTGGCCAGGTTCTGCATGCCGCGATCACGCCACTTCCAGCCGACCCACTCGTTGAAGTTGCCGGGAGCTCCAACGCGCCCCGTGAGTATGCCGACAATCAGTGTCTCGCTTCTGGGCAGAACGCCGAGCACATCAGGCGCTTTTTCCTTCACCACAGGGACAGGCGTGGCCGTCACGACGACCTGCTTCTCCACCTCCACAGTCTTGACGACCTCCTTCTCGACGACGACCTCCTTTTCCACCTCGACGGTCTGGACGACCGGCTTTTCGACGACCACCTCTTTCTCGATGATCTCAGGGGTGGGCGCGGCACAGGCAGTCAGCACCGCCAGAGCAACCAACAATACTGTTAGCCTTCTCATGTTTTTCCCTCCTTTTGTTTTTCTGATTTTGCACCTGCTAACGATTGAGCGTATAACCTTAGCTCGATAGCCACCTCCTTTCCGATCCCTTGGTATCGCTTCCGGCAACGATACCAAGCTATGCAAAGAAACAACGCAATCTGGATACCATCACAAATTCGATTGCCTCAGCTCAAAGCCGCTCGTGCGTCTATCCTCGCCAGGCTCTCCAGCACGGTATGGTGCTCGTGTTCGCTCAACGCACGACGAACATCATCGGCGATGAGCTTGCCGGTGAGACGGTGCTTCTCGAGCAGCTCGTCCGCCAGGCCCGACTCCCCGAACTCGTCGCGCACGCCGAGGCGCAGTAGTGGCGGTGTGTCGGCCATCCCAGAGACACATTCGGCGACGGCGCCGCCCAGCCCGCCGATGATGCTATGCTCCTCTACGCTCACCAGCAACCCCACCTCTCCTGCCACCTGTCGCACCACCGCCTCGTCCAGCGGCTTGATCGTCGAGACGTTGACCACGCAGGACTCAATCCGGTCTCGCGCCAGCAGTTCCGCCGCATCCAATGCCTTGCACACCGTATGGCCCGTGGCAAAAATGGCGACGTCTCCACCGTTTCGCAGCGTCGTTGCCTTGCCGATCTCGAAGCGGTATCCCTCGTCGAACAAGCGTGGGACCGGGTAGCGGCCCAGGCGCATGTAGACCGGGCCGGGCCAGTCGGCAATGGCAAACGTCGCTTGCCTTGTTTCCACATCGTCTGCTGGCGAAACGATGGTCATGTTGGGCAGAATTCGCATGAGGGCTATGTCTTCCAGCGACTGGTGGCTGGCACCGTCAGGGCCCTGCGTCAAACCCGCGCTGGAGCCGACCAGCTTCACCGGCAACGAGGGATAGGCGATCTGGGTGCGGATCGGCAGGTAACAGATACTGGTGATGAACATGGCAAAGCTGTTGCAATAGGGGATCAAGCCCGTCGCGGCCATGCCGGCGGCCGTGCTCACCATATCAGATTCGGAGATGCCCACGTCAATGAATCGCTCAGGAAATGCGTCTCGGAACAACACGGTGCGCGTTGATTTGTAAAGATCGGCATCCAGCACGACGACCTCTGGCCGTTGCAAACCGAGCTCGAGCAGTGCTTCTCCGTAGGCATATCGCGTCTGTGTCAGCTTAGGCATCTCACCTATCCTCCGCCACAGCAAGCGCGGCCTTCACCTCGCCCAGCGCGCGCTCGAACTGCTCCTCGTTCAAGGGGGCATTGTGGAACTGGGGTTTCCCCTCCAAGAAGGAAACGCCCTTTCCTTTCACCGTGTTGGCGATAATGACGGTCGGTTGCCGCGTCTGCTCGTCGGCCCAGTCCAGTGCGTCGCAGATCGCGGCCATGTCGTGGCCGTCAATCTCAGAAGCAGCCCACCCAAAGCTGCCCCAGCGTTCCCGAAGCGGATCGAGCAGCTTGGCGCATCGGGTCTCATCCATCGCCTTCAGGCGGTTGCGGTCTACGATGGCCACGACGTTGCCCAGACAATGGGTCGCCGCCGTCATCGCTGCCTCCCAGACCTGGCCCTCTTGCAGTTCGCCGTCGCCCAGGAGACAGTAGACGTTGTACGAGAGTCCCCGGATGCGGGCGGCCAGCGCTATACCGTTGGCATAGGACAACCCTTCCCCCAGGGCGCCGGTGCAGCCCTCCAGGCCCGGCGTCTCGTGCATGGCTGGGTGGCCCTGAAGGCGGCTGCCCAATCGCTTCAGCGTCGCCAGCTCCTCTAAAGGAAAGATGCCCAGCATGACCAGCGCCGCGTACTGCGCGGGCACCGAGTGGCCTTTGCTCATCACGAATCGGTCGCGTTCAGGCCAGTCAGGATCGTGGGGGTTGTAGCGCATCTTGTAGAAGTAGAGCGCCGTGACGATGTCGGCGGCAGAGAGCGAGCCGCCAAAGTGGTGTGTCTTGTTTGGCCCCATCATCGTGACGATGTGCCAGCGCAACTCGGCCGCCTTACTGCGCAGCTCGGCGAGTTTGTCTGGTGAGATGGTCATCACTTCCTCACTAGACTGCGGTCCATCCGCCGTCCACTACCAGCGTGTGGCCGGTGACAAAGTCGGACGCCGGACTGGCCAAAAAGATCACGGCGCCGGCGACGTCCTCCGGCTCGGCCAGGCGCCCCAGGGGAATGCGGCGGACGATGTCTGTGTGTACGGCCCTGTCCTGGATTAGGGCTTCGACGAGGGGGGTTCTCACGTAGGTGGGCGCGACGGCGTTCACGTTGATGCCATGAGGCGCCCACTCGAGCGCCAGTACGCGGGTGAGGTTGACGACCGCCGCCTTCGTCGCGCAGTAGACGGCACGCTGCTGGTCACCCACCAGCCCCATCTGCGAGGCAACGTTGACGATCTTTCCCCCCTGTCCCCGCTCGATAATATGCCGCCCCACGACCTGGGAGCAGAAGAAGAGGCCCTTCTGGTTGACGTTCACGATGCGGTCCCAGGCATCTTCCGTGACGTCTACGGCGAACTGGCGGATGTTTATGCCGGCGTTGTTGACCAGAACGTCAATGTGACCCCATTGGTCCACGACCCGCTCTACCATCGCCCCGATGGAAGGGAGCTGGACCACGTCGAGTGAAACCACCAGCGCACGACGCCCGGCCGCTCGCACCTGCACTGCTGTTTCTTCAGCGTCACGCTCTCTGCCGGGCAGCTCGGTGACGACCACATCCGCGCCGGCGTGCGCCAGGGCCGTGGAGAACGTCCGCCCCATGCCACGCCCAGCGCCGGTGACGATGGCAACCCGGTCCTCCAGTCGGAATGAGGGGAATCGCGTTTCACTCACCATGCTTCGTCGCCTTATGGCTTAGAACCTTCTGGGGAGCAGCATGACTGCCGGAGTAGGAGTTCTGTCGGCAGTTCCATGTGCTCGATGGAGTGCTGTGGGCCTTCGATGTATTCCAGCATCATGCGCGTTGCGATGCGGCCGCATTCGGTGTTAGGTGTGCGGTGTCACGATCATGTCAGGAGTCAGGTCTGCGCGGGGTATGTGGCTATCGCTGACCACTTCGCTTTGTCATAGCTTCTACGGTTTCCATTCCTTCGGCAACACGGGGACAGGTTGCGATGCCATCAGGTTTCACTCTCTGCCAAAGAATCAAAGCATAGGGAGCATAGGTTCTCGTAGTATGTCGTCCAGCACCAACGTGACAGCACCCATCACGCAGGCGTCTACGCCGTGGGCCGAAACGGCAACTTCGACAATCTCGCGGGGTTGCGCTAAAGCGTGTTCTCGGACTGTCTCTTCAATCACAGGCAACAAAAAAGGACTTGCCAGACTCAAGGCTCCGCCCAGGACCACCATTTCTGGATTGAATGTATTCATCAGATTACTAATGCCTATGCCTAGGTGGACGCCGACTTCTTCTAGCGCTGTTCGAGCTACGGTATCGCCGGCTTGGGCAGCCTGCACCACGATGCCCACGTCAATACGGCTCAAGTCGTTTTCAACGAGCGTGGCTATTTGGCTCTCTCCACCGCTCTTAAGCGCCTCCTTCACTCGGCGAACGATGGCGCGTGGCCCAACCATGGTCTCCCAGCAGCCGCGTTTGCCGCAGCCACAAAGCTCGCCGTTGGGGTCTACTGTCATGTGTCCGACCTCGCCGGCATAGCCACTGCTGCCGCGAAAGAGTCTGCTCTTGATAATGATACCGCCTCCCAAGCCAACCCCGGCACTCAGATAAATGAGGTTTTGCACGTTACGAGCTATGCCAAAGTAATATTCGCCCAGAGCAGCGGCGTTAGCTTCGTTCTCGACGAAGACAGGCATGTCAAATCGCTGAGTCCACATCTGGCGGAACGGAACGTCGCGCCAGCGCAGGTTGGGGGCAAACACCAGGCTGCCTTGCCGGATATCTACCAGGCCAGGTACACCCAGACCAATTCCCAGGTGCCGCAGCCCGCGCTCTTTGCCGATGCTCAGTGCCTCCTGAATAATGCCTTCAACACGTCCGATAATGATGCCCTGTTCATCTTGTGGATCCGAGGCAATGCGTTTGCGCCACAGGAGTTGAGCAGTGAAATCAGTCAGGATGATGGAGACGAAATCAACGCCGATCTCGACGCCCACGGCACAGCCGCCATCAGGATTAAGTTCTAGCAGCATACCGGGGCGTCCCCCCTCAGAGGGTTGCAAACCTATTTCACGTACAAGATTCTCTTCAAGCAGATCGTTGATGACGCTGGAGACAGTGCTGCGGTTTAGCCCGGTAGCTGCGGACAAGCCAGCACGGGAGAGAGAGCTACGAGTGCGTAGGCAATTCATAATGAGCGAAGTGTTTAGTTTGCGGACAAGAACTTGATCGGCGGTCGTGGAATGTATGGACAACATGTTTCTCCGTGGTACTTAGTTTGTTGCGACGACAAACAAATTGTAGCACAGAAATCTTTTCTTGTCAAATCCTTGCGCTTCCGTAGCGTCAGTTGGCCGCTCCAAAAGCATCTTTTCCGATGAAACAATCTTGGAGGATAGACCTGAAGGGGGAGAGGTAATCTAGCACCATGGGGGGGTAC
>CAZQDO010000058.1:13166-17751 GCA_964592085.1 uncultured Anaerolineae bacterium
GGGGGGTACAGCGGCAGGGCCACGGCTCAGTGCGGTGAACAGCCTCTTCTCGCGGATGGTCTTGACCGCGATGCCCCGCGAGATGATCTCAGAGTGCTTCATCACCAAGCGGTTGACATCGTGGGCAAATAAAACTACTGGTGCTGCCGGTCTTGACCTTTTCAACCGGTGTGCCACAGGCCGGGCACGGCTGCCCTTCGCGATAGGCCACCAGGAAGAAGCTTTGGTCCCAGCGGCCCTTCTGGCCGTGCAAATCCTGTTCCCAGGCACTACCGCCCAGGTCAACGCTCTCCTGCAACGTCTCTCGGATAGCCTGCCACAGGGCAGTGATCTCGTCGTCGTCCAGCGTGTTGATGGGGCGCAGAGGGTGGATCCTCGCCTTGAACAGCGGGTCCTGGACGTAGACGTTGCCGATGCCTGCGATGCGGCGTTGGTTCAGCAGGAAAGACTTGATGCCTCCGCGCCGCCCTCGCAGCAGTTCCCGGAACTGATCCAGCGTCAGGCTCAGGGCGTTCGGGCCAAGCTGGGCAGTGGACGAGTGGTCGGCCAGGTCGGCAGCGAAGTGGGCGTAGCCGAACCACCAGAAGTTGACGGCCAGACAGGAGCCATCGTCAAAATCGAAGATCAGACGGTACTTCTCTGGCAGCGCGTCACGGGTGGTGAGCAAAATCTCGCCCCCCATGCCCAGACTCAGCAGTAGCCAGCCCTGGGTGGTCTCGACGAATATCCACTTGCCGCGATGCGTCACGTCGAGCAACTGCGCGCCGGCCAGCGCTTCCACGAACACCCCCTCCGGGACATTCAGGCACTTGGGTTGCAGCACCTCAATGCCGGCGAAGGTCTTGCCCACCAGCTCGTTTTTCATCTGGCGGGCCAGGACGGTGATTTCAGGCAGTTCTGGCATGGATCTCCTCCTTCTTTATCTGACTTTGTCTAAGTTCTCACCAGCAACACTCCCAGCAAGATCAGCGCCAAACTCCCCAGCATGGTCGCATCCAGTGATTCATTCAGCACCAGGGCGCCCAGCACCAGCCCATTGATGGGAATGATGTACGTCACCATCGTGGTAAAAGTGGCGCTGCTCTGCTCTATGAGAGTGAAGTAAATGACATAAGCCACCACAGTTCCCAGAATGATCAGCACCAGCCAGCTCGCCAACGCTGACAGCGACGGCGACAGGTCAAAGGGGCGATCTATCAGCAGACTGGCGGGTAGCATGTAGACCATGCCCATGGTCAGTTGTCCGCTTGCCGAGACCAGCGGTGGTTGTCCCCTTAGCCAACTGCGGGCATAGATGGCCGTTCCGGCGTAGCACAGGGAAGAGCCGACAATCGCCAACTGTCCCAGCAGATTGGCCCGCAGCCCCTGGCGCAGGTCGGGCAGCATCAGGATTCCCACTCCTACAAAGCCTACGGCCACACCGATGATCTTGCCCATCGTGACTCGCTCGTCGTCGGTGAGGAAATGGGCCAGGATGACAGTGAAGATGGGGGTGGTAGCTTGCAACAGCGACGCCAACCCACTGGAGATGTACTGCTCGCCCCAGGAGATGAGGCAGTAGGGCACTGCCATGCCCATGAAACCCAGCACCGCGTAAGCGCGCCACATCCGCCGATTGCGAGGCGCAGAGAAACCCCTGGTGCGTAGAATAAGCCACATGGCGAGAGCCGCCAGGGTCAGCCGCCCGGCAACCAACGTCAGCACCGGCACCTCGGCAACGATGATCTTGATGAACAGATAGGAAGAGCCCCAGATGGTGCCCAAAATCAACAGCAGTAAGAGATTCATATGACGTCCTCTGGCAAAAATGGAATGTGGCGCTGTTCGGAGACTTGACAAAGTCAGGCCATCAGTGTTATCATCTTCTATGGCGAGCCATCAAGATCATAGCAAAAGGAGCATCATGCCAGACCTCTACCCGCTATCCGACGAAGTCAAAGTGACCATGCTGCGCAAACTGGCCATGTTCTGGGATGGTCAGTGGTTTCTGAAAACGGTGGACGAATTTGGCCTGGAGGCTGCCGTCCGCCTGAATGCCAGAGTGCGGGCCGCCTTTGGCCGCATCGAGATGCGCACCCTGCTGCGCGCCCTGGGCAAATGCCGGGCCGACGACCTGGCCGACGCCGTTCGTCTGATTGCCACCTATGGCGAGGTGCTCATGGGCGGCACCCTCCGCGCCGATTTCCAGATGGCAGGTCCCACCCAGGCCGAAGTGCGTATCTACCGCTGCGCGGCCTACGCGGGCGCCAGAATGGCTCGCCTGGAACGGGTGGATCAGGCCTGCGTTGCCTGTGAAACGTTGTGGGGAGCCTGGTTCGAGGTACTGCTACCTGACACTCCGGTGGTCGTCCGCTACCCCATGCGGCAGGGCAAAGGCGATCCCTACTGTCACTTCGTTATCACCTTGTCTTCTGGAAATTGCCATGAAAAGGGAAAAATGCTATAATTCGTTTGAAGGGAGCACAGCGATGGTCATGGTACGATTCTCAGAAAAGGAAGAGTTGATACTACCCGAGTCATTGGGTCGAGTCCTCGGTCTACACGAAGGCGATCATGTCGAAGTACAACGATGGGACAATGTATTGCAGTTCCAGCGCAGAGACATGGCACGCTACTCAGGGCCACTGACTGACCTGACCAAGTTAGTGTCCTCATCCCGGCCGGTGGGCTCAGTGGACGTAGAAAGATATATGAACCAGCACGGGTACGAGCAGGTATATGGCCGCTTTGACTTTTAGCTTTGACGCTCCGCTACCCAGGCGACTATACTGGGATGCCAGCTTTCTGGTTCACGCCACCTATCCGGCCGGGCGCTATCACCGAGAGTGTTATGGATTTTTAGATCGTCTGAGCGATGCTGGCGACACCGTTTCCTACGTTTCCACACTGGCCTTGGACGAAGTGGTTTTCTCTCTGGTCCGGTTGAAAGTGGTAGAGGATTACCCTGAGCAAGGGTTCTGGGACATCTACCACGAGAATCCCCAGGTGACCCAGCCATATCTTGGGGAATTGCGGGCAGTGGTAGAACGTCTTTCCAATGACTGGCGAATCCGAATTGTGGGTACGGTACCAGAATCTATGCTCACAGCTTTGGATTACATGGAGATCTATCCTCTTCTTCCCCGAGATGCCTTACACGTGGCCACAATGGCCCACTATGGCGTGAATAGTCTGGTAACTACCGATGACGATTTCTTGCCCGTAGACGAGTTGCGCATCTACACTTGTAACCCCAGAATTCTCTCCCCAGCATAGGCTGTTCACCAGTCTCTCTCCTCATTGAGGCAAGGCCAGGGGCTTTTGTCTTCCCACCAGTTTCATTGCCTCCACGCCTGTGTTAACACTGCCCCTTGTTTGCCCAACCGTACACCAACGTCCGGAAGGTTCATCATACAACCCGATACTCCGCCTCGCTCGCTGCTCCCAGTCCCAACTCCACCGCCCGTCGGATCATGGTCAACTCCCACGGATCCTTCTTCAGGCTGTGGCCCGGATAGCTCTGGATGACCTTCAGGGCCTCCACGTCCATGGCGATGCGGTCGCCCGAAGCCAGGATCAGGTTGGGCTCTCGCAACTCTCCGCTGGACGGCCCGCCGGAGATGAAGCAGCGGCGGCCATCCATGACAATCAGATCCGGCGCGATGGCCAGATTGAGCTCGGCCAGCTTCTCGCTCAGTCGCCAGAGGTGCATCCTTGCCCGGTCCCGCTGCCTGACGAAGCCCATGGCCAGCTTGAGGCTCAGGGTGAAATCGGCAAAACGATGGGTCTTGAGGCAGCAGACGTAGACGATCTTCTCAGCCTCAAGTCCCACTTTGGCCAGAGCGACCTTCTTGAGGTAGCGCCCGCCGACCTCCGCCGTCACCCACTGGCCCTCGTCGAAGATCACCATCTCGGCCCCCGCTTCTTCGGCCGCCTGGAGCATACCTGTCTGGTGCAGAACCTCTCTGGTGGAGAGGCTGGTCATTGAGGATTCGCCCAGCACGACCTTGCCCGCCCCGTGCTGGTAGAGCAGCTCGATGACGGCCTTGACGAAGTGGGGATCGCTGGAGGCCGGCGGCGGATCGGCGGTGTTGAAGTTGGGCTTGACCAGGATGGTGTCGCCCGGCTCCACCAGTCTCTCGAAGCCACCGATGGCGGCCACGGCCCGGCTGACGTTTTGCTTCAGATCTCCATCGCACTGCAGCTTGCTGACCAGAGACTTTCCTTCGTTGGTGAAAATGTTTTCCTTCATTGCTTTACTCCCACATGCACGGCCACGGTCTGCCAGGTTAGGCAGGTAAAGTGCACCGGCTGTAAGCCCGCTTGTTCCATCATCGCTTTCAACTCTTCTGGTGACACGAATTCATCCAACGAGCGAGGCAGGTAGGCGTAATCGTCCAGTCTGGCGACGAACTGCCCCAGCAGCGGGATGACGCGATGGAAGTAGAGGTGATAAACCTGGCGGAACAGGGGGATGCGAGGGGTAGTGAGCTCCAGGCAGACGACACGCCCGCCGGGCTTTACGACCCGCGTCATCTCCGCCAGTGTCTGTTCGATGCTGGCCACGTTGCGCAGAGCAAAGCCAGAAGTGACACAATCGAAAGTG